>CVSM01000150.1 GCA_001180065.1 Candidatus Pelagibacter communis | reverse complement strand
GATGCCTCATCTGGACATGAAACTCTTACTAAATCAGCACCCTCACTTTGAATTTCGTTAATTTGTTTTACAGTACTTTTAATATCTGTTGTTAAAGTATTTGTCATGGACTGTACTGATATTGGATTTCCACCTCCAATTTTTACGTTCCCAACATTAATAACTTTTGTTTTTCTTCTGTTTATGTCTCTAAATGGTCTAATGCTCATTTTTTATTTTTCTAGTTTAAACTCCCTGTGTAAAGCTGCTAAAGCTTTTTTATTATTTTTTTTATCGATTAATACTGAAATTTTTATTTCTGATGTTGAAATAACTAATATATTTATATTTTTTTTTGCTAAAGCTTGAAACATTCTAAAAGTTACTCCTGGTGTTGTTATCATCCCCACACCGATAATAGAAATTTTACAAACATCTTTTTCAAATAATAATTTTCTAAAATTTATACTTTTATTACTTCTTATAATTCTTCTTGTCTTTGATAAATCCTCAGATTTAATTGTAAAAGTTAAATCTGTTTCTTTTCCATTAGCTGAAATATTTTGGACAACCATATCGACATTTATCAAATTTTTTGATAAAGGCTTAAAAATCGATGCTGCAACGCCTGGCTTGTCTTTTAC
>CVSM01000149.1 GCA_001180065.1 Candidatus Pelagibacter communis | reverse complement strand
GGCAAATCCCCCAAATACCACTGAATGAATCGCCCCTATTCTTGCACAAGCAAGCATCGCAACGACCGCTTCAGGTATCATAGGCATATAAATGATGATTCTATCTCCCTTGTTAACTCCTTGATCTTTTAAAGCTCCAGCAAATTTTGAAACTTTTGATTTTAACTCCCCATATGTGAACTTACTTTTATTCCCTGTAATTGGGCTATCGTAAATTAAAGCTGTTCTTTTGCCATTACCTTGGTCAATGTGAATATCTAATGCATTATAGCATGTGTTGGTTACTCCATCTTCAAACCATTTATAAAAAGGAGGGTTAGATTCATTTAATATTTTTGAAGGTTTCTTAAACCAAAAGATATCATCAGCTGCATTTTTCCAAAATTCCTTAGGTTTCTTTATGGATTGATTATAAATTTGCTCAAATTTGCTAGTCATGAAAAGTTTGATTCGATATTGCCTTTTTTTTGATTTTTAACTTAAAAATTGTATTTAATTTTAAAAAACCAGTAAAATCAATGCTTATTAATGGTAATTTTGTCTTCAATTAACTCAATTAATTTGGTATTTAACGCTCAACTTTGGCTTAGGTTTGCCTAAGCCTAGTTTATATAAACTAAAAAGTAAAAACTAACTAAAGAGGGAGTTTTTTATGAAAAAACTTAAACTGTTTGCTCTTGCAACTGTTGCCTTAACGGGTTTATCAGGTATCGCGCATGCAGCAGACGCTACGATGTTAGCACAGGACGACTTCGTTGGGATATCTTTCTGGAT
>CVSM01000148.1 GCA_001180065.1 Candidatus Pelagibacter communis | reverse complement strand
TACTGGTTGGAATGGTAGATTCTTCAATGCTGAAATTGGAGAAGGTGCACCAATCAAACAAGTTTGGGATGGCCAAGGTCTTGACTACGAATATTTCGTACAAGTTAAAGGTGGACCAAACGATGCTAATGGTATGGCTAAAAAAGCTTTAGCTATGATGACTAGTTCTGAAATGTTAGCAGGAAGTGCTAAATACATTGCATATGCTCCTTGGAGAAAATCTTCAATTGGTATTATGGAAAAAGGTGAGCCTTGGTATAAAGATGGTAAGACTAATATGGTACCACAAATGCCAACTGCACCGGCTAACACTAAAAACTACTTCCTAGTAGATCCAATTTTCTGGGCTGATAACGGAACAGAGCTTGGTGAAAAATGGGAAGCTATGAAAGCTGGTCTATAATTTAAGTTTTAAAGAACTTAATTATATATTATAATTTAAGGGCGGTTATTTATAACCGCCCTTTTTATTTATGAGCTCTGAAACAAAACAAATTTTAACAACAGACGGAATACCCTTAGAGGTTAGTCTAAAAAAAGCGGAAAAAAAGAATAAGATCAAAGCTTTCTTGCTCGTTGCTCCTTTATTATTTTTTTTAATTATCACTTATGTTTTTCCAATAGGTGACATGTTGTTCAGAAGTGTTGATGATAAAATGGTAACACAAATGTTACCCAAAACATTTAAAGCAATGGAAAACTGGGATGGTCAAGATTTGCCAGATGAGGAAGTTTTCGCAGCTTTTCATGAGGACTTTATAAAACTAGTTGAAGATAAACGAGAAGGTAAACTATCTACTCAATTAAATTACACTAAAAATGGATTTAAAAGTATTATTAAAAAATTAAGAAGAGCATCTAAAAAATTTGAAGAGGGAAACTATAAAGAACAAATAATGGCAGTACACAAAAGATGGGCTGATGTTGAGTACTGGAGAGCAATCCAAAGAAGAGCCCCTGAATTTACAGGTCAAAAATATTTAAAAGGAATGGATATGTATGTAAATGAGGAAGGGAAAATAGTAAGCGTTGAAGAAGATAGGAGAATTCACAGAGTGCTGTGGTTACGAACTTTGGAGATTGCATTCTTTGTGACGGTCTTTTGTTTTTTGATGGCTTATCCAATAGCCCATTTGTTAGCTACTCTCCCAATGAAATATAGTAACCTATTAATGATATGCGTACTACTGCCGTTTTGGACTTCATTACTTGTAAGAACTGCTAGTTGGATGATTTTGTTGCAACAACAAGGTATCGTAAATGATTTCTTTGTCGGAATAGGATTGGTGGCTGACGATAACCGACCTGAAATGATGTACAACAAGACAGGAAGTTATGTAGCAATGACACAAATCTTGCTGCCATTCATGGTGCTTCCTTTATATAGTGTAATGAAAACTATCTCACCAAGCTTAATGAGAGCTGGAAAATCACTAGGAGGAACACCGTTTGTAGCATTTTGGAAAGTTTATTTCCCACTAACAATTCCTGGAATTGGTGCAGGTTGCTTATTAGTGTTCATTTTAGCGATTGGTTATTACATTACACCAGCCTTAGTTGGTGGTGCATCTGGGACTTTAATCAGTAACCAGATCGCCTTTCATATGAAAAGTACCCTTGACTGGAGTTTTGCATCTGCAATGGGACTAATGCTGCTGAGTGGAGTATTGGTGATTTATTGGCTTTATAACAAAATAGTTGGAATTGATAACATTAAATTAGGATAATTAGGATGGCATTACCAAAATATACTGAACCACATTATAGAATTTGGCATTATATTTATTTAACAATTTGTGCCGCTGTTTTCTTTTTTCTAATTGCCCCTTTATTTGTAATCTTTCCATTATCTTTTAACGCAGAAGAATTTTTAAGTTTCTCTGATGGGATGAAAAGGCTAGATCCAGATGCTTTTTCTTTGAGATGGTATAAAGATATGATTTACGGAACTAAAAATCCTTGGGGATTAGCTGCGAAAAATAGTTTTATTATCGCAATTTTTGCAACAATTGGTTCAGTTATACTTGGAACAGTTGCTGCCTTAGGTTTAAGTAGTAGGCACATGCCTTACAAAGGTTTGATAATGGCTGTTTTAATTTCTCCTATGATTGTTCCTTTAATTATTTCAGGTGTTGCAATATTTTTCTTTATGGCAAAAGCTGGTTTAGCAGCTACACACACGGGTATTGTTCTTGCCCATATTATTTTAGGAACACCTTTTGTTGTTATCACGGTTACTGCTACACTCTCAGGATTTGACCATAGTGTAACCAGAGCTGCTGCAAGTTTAGGTAGTGATCCTGTGAATACTTTTATGAAAATTACTTTACCATTAATTTTACCTGGAGTTATTTCAGGAGGATTATTTGCATTCGTAACATCATTTGATGAAGTTGTAGTAGTATTATTTTTGGCAGGACTTGAGAATACAACTATTCCAATACAAATGTGGACGGGCTTAAGAGAACAATTAAGTCCGACAATTCTTGCTGTTGCTACTTGTTTAATTATTTTATCAACATTAATACTAGTTACTGCTGAGCTCTTAAGAAGAAGATCAGAAAGATTAAGAGGAATAAACCGATAATTAAAATCATTTTATGAAGATAAAAAATGTAGTGGTGATTGGTTCAGGTACAATGGGAAGTGGAATTGCTGCTCATTTATGCAATGCAAATATTCCAGTTACATTATTAGATTTAAAAACAGAAATAAGTGAAAAGGCAAGAGAAAGAATTCATAAATCTAAACCACCGTTGTTAATTGATAAATCAAAAATAAATAATATCAAGATTGGAAATATTTCTGATAATTTTAATGTTGTTGGAGATGCTGATTGGATTGTTGAAGCAGTGGTAGAAAGAATTGATATTAAACATGAAATTTATGACAAAATTTTTAAAAGTAGAAAAGATGGAGCAATTGTTTCTTCAAATACCTCTTCAATACCAATCAAAGTATTGTCTCAAAATTTAGATAAAGAACAAAAAAAAGATTTTTGTATAACACATTTTTTCAATCCTGTTCGATATATGGGTTTATTAGAAATTGTTAAAAATGAAGACAATGATTTAAATAAGATTAATCAATTAAAAGAATTTTGTGAAACTGAGTTAGGTAAAGGTGCTATTATTTGCAACGATACTCCAGGTTTTTTAGGAAACAGAGTGGGTGTTTATGCTATGCAAATAGCAATGACTGAAGCATTCAAAATGAAACTCTCCGTTGAGGAAGCAGACGCAATATTTGGAAGACCAATGGGCATTCCAAAAACAGGTGTCTTTGGACTTTATGATTTAATTGGTATTGATTTGATGGCTGATGTTTTAAAAAGCTTTATTAAGGAGCTTCCTAAAACAGACGAATTTCACGAAGTTGCAAAAGAAATTCCATTAATAAAAAAACTAATTGAAACGGGATATACAGGTAGAAAAGGTAAAGGCGGTTTCTATAGAATGAAGAAAACCGATAGTGGAAAAGTTATGGAAGCTATAAATCTTCAAACTGGCGAATACTCTACAAGTAAAAAAATAGATGTTAAGTCAGATAAAGTTGATTTGAAGAGCCTCATTAGCAGGAATGATAAATATGGAGAATATGCATGGTCTGTATTAGAAAAGATTATTAAGTATGCTTCTTCATTAGTTCCAGGCATAACAAAAGAATTCAATGATATTGATGAGGCTATGAGACTTGGTTTTAATTGGGCCAAAGGCCCTTTTGAAATGCTTGAGGAAATTGGGGTTAAAAACTTTTTTGAAAAAGTCGATAACTTTGAAGGAAATAACTTCTTAGAAAATTTAAGTAAAACAAAAAATGAAAATTTTTATGGTGAGAGGCAAAAGTATACTTCAATAGAAACCTTAGGTAAGGTTAAGAAGACATCATCAAGTATTGATGGAAATAGTTCAGCATCAATTTATAGATTTAACGATTATAATATAGTTGAATTTACCACTAAAGCTAACGCTCTAGATTATGACTCAATGGATGCTCTAAAAAAAGCAACTGATAAGCCTTTGATTATAATTAATGAAAGTATGCAATTTTCAGCAGGAGTTAATTTAACTTACACAATGGAATTTGCTGATAAGAATGATTTTAAATCAATTGAAAAATTTATAAGATATTTTCAAGAAACATGTAAACATCTTAAGTATTCTAAGTATCCAGTTATATCTGCGCCATCTGGACTTACATTAGGAGGTGGGTTTGAGGTTTTAGTTCAAAGTAATTTTGTCGCCGCTCATACCAATATAGTAATTGGTCTCGTCGAAACTATTGTAGGTTTAATTCCAGCGGGAGGTGGATGTAAAGAAATGTTAGCAAGATGGCTTAATACGGAGGAGGCCAAAAAAGATCCAAATTATGCTCCATTAAAAGTTTTTGATATAATTGGTTATGGAAAAACAGCAACATCACCTATTGAAGCAGAGCCACTAAAATATTTGTTACCTGAAAATAAAAAAATTATGAATAGAAATAGTTTGTTGGAAGTTTCAAAAAAAATCCTAAATGAAAACAAAGACTTTAAGGCACCTACAGAACTTCAATTTAAATTACCTGGAAAAGAAGTTATTGGTGAAATGAATAAAATTTTAGAGAAACTTTATAATGATAAAATAATATTAGATCATGGGTTAGAAGTTGCGAAAGAATTAGCTTTTGTTTTGAGTGGGGGTGACACTACATTAGATAAGGTGTTAACAGAAGATGATTTATTTAAATTAGAGTTAGATGCTTTTATGAGACTGATTGAGACTAAAAAAACCCAAGATAGAATTAAACATACATTGGCTACTGGGAAACCTTTAGTCAATTAACATTCTAATAGAATTTATATAATCAGGTCTAAGCACATATTCAGATTTATTAAGATACTTTATTTTCTCTAAAGCTTTAATGCCATAAATGACTTTTCCAATAGGAGTATATTCACTTTCATATAAAGGTTCATCTCTAAGAATAATGAAAAACTGACTGTCTTCAGTGTTATATTTTTTTTGTCTTGCAAGACCAACGCTTCCTCTCTCAAAATCAAATGGGTTATTGATCTCTGATTTAATTGTTCCTAATCCTGATTGTCCAGTTCCAATTTTTCCATAGTCAATATTTCCTTTTTTACCAAATTCTAAATCACCTGCTTGCACAAGAGTGTCTTTGATAACCCTATGAAATGCAACATCATCGTAAGCCTTAGCCCTTACTAAAGTTTTAAATCTTTCAACACTTAAAGGAGAAATATTTGGGTATAATTCAATAATAACATTTCCACATTCAACATTTAAAATTGCAATATTATTTGGTTTTTCAAAAGTAAGTTTCTCTGGATTGTAATCTTTTACAAATAAACATTTATTTTTAATTAAAAAAAAAGAACCTAACGAAAAGATTGCCAAAGATATCACAAAAATAAAGATTATTTTTTCTGATTTTGAGGCCTTAATTTTCTCAATCATAAATTAAAATTTTCATCAATTTGAGATAATCCTGATTTAATAAAATCTATCTTTTTTTGGAGAATAGGATCAATTGCTTTGGGTAAATTTCCGTGCATTAAATGTGAAAAAACTTCCGCCATATCTTCAGAAGCAGTTGATTTCGAATATTCTGTAATAAAGCCATTAGTTTTAGAGTAAGTATCTAGACCGATTTTTTCTGTGCAGGTAGAGCACTTTGCATAATTAAAATTATTCGGATTTAAACTAGACCAAGTCTTTTTATCAAAGATATCTTTATAAGTATCATTGATTATATGGAAAACTTCATGATGTAATACTCTTTCAAAATATTTATTATTAAACTTAATATCAACAATTAAAGTTTTCATTATATTATCAGGTATTCCAGCAGTATTTATTCCAGAAATTGATAAATCTTCACATAGAACAATGTATTTTAAATTAATTTTTTTTAAAAAACTTTGGGAATATCTATCAAAATTTTTTTCTATGATTTTATACTTTTGTTCCAAATCTTCCTTTGAGGAGTTGTAACAATTAATATTATTGTCTATTCCAATTGTAAAAGGTTGTTTGGCATAAAGATATCTTAAATTATTTGCAGTTTTAATATTATAAATTTCAAGATTTGGTATTTTAATTAATTGATAAATTGTATCTGCTTGTGCTGATGAAATTAAAAATAAATATAATAAAATGAACTTAAATAATTTCATAAATAGTATTATTGAAGATATTCCAAATTGTCAGAATGTGATAGAGTTTTATAATGAAAAAAAAAAGTAGTAAAGAACCAATCCAACCAGTAAGTGGTACTAAAGTACCAAGGTTTGCTGGACCTTCTACTTTTGCCAGATTACCTGAATTAAGAGATGTTGAATACTGTGATGTTGCAATTGTTGGTATTCCCTTTGATGCAGGCACAAGTTATAGACCAGGAGCAAGGTTTGGACCGCAAAGTATTAGACAAGCATCAAGACATTTAAGAACAAATTATCATCCGAGTTATGATGTAGAACCATTCAAAGTACAACAAGTTGCTGATGCAGGAGATATAACTTGTAATCCTTTTAATATAAATGAAGCAATTAAACAAATTGAGGAAGGTGCAACCGATTTACTAAAAAAGACTGGAGGTATAATAAGTCTTGGGGGTGATCACACAATTGCATTCCCTTTATTAAAAGCTGTAAATAAAATTAATAATGGTCCAGTAGCTCTAGTTCATTTTGATGCTCATTTGGATACATGGGATACTTATTTTGGTGCTCCTTATACGCATGGGACACCATTTAGGCGAGCTAGAGAAGAGAATTTATTTTTAGACGATGCCTCTATGCATGTAGGTATTAGAGGTCCTTTGTATAGTAGAGATGATATTAAAAATGATGAGAGTTTTGGATTTAAAATAATTCATTGTGACGAATTTCAAACAGAAGGAACTGATAAGATTGCGGAAAGAATAAAAAAAAGAGTTGGAGATAATCCTCTATATCTATCTATTGATATAGATGTTTTGGATCCCGCTTTTGCACCAGGCACAGGTACACCAGAAATTGCAGGTATGACCACTAGAGAAATCGTAAATGTAATAAGAGGTTTGTCCGGAATGAATTTGATATCAGCAGATGTAGTTGAAGTATCTCCTGCATATGATCATGCCGAGGTAACATCTTTAGCAGCTGCAACAATTGTTTATGAGCTAACTAATTTGTTTGCAAAAAAATAAGGAAAGGTTAGGAGTCTGTTATGGAAAATAAAAAAAATTTTTATATTGATGGAAAATGGGTTGCTCCAAAAAGTAAAAAGGAAATAAAAGTAATTAACCCTGCTACAGAAGAAAATTGTGCAGTTATTTCATTAGGTGATAAAGAAGATGTTGATTACGCGGTAAGCTCGGCTAAAAAAGCTTACAGCACTTGGGCCTTTTCCACTAAAGAAGAAAGAATAAGATTATTAGAAAAGTTGTATGAAAATTATAAAAAAAGATGGGCCGATATTGCTAAAGCAATTACTACTGAAATGGGGGCTCCAAAAGACTTTGCTACAAAACTTCAAGCTGGTACAGGAGCAGCGCATCTAAAATCCTTTATAAGATATCTTAAAAATTTTGAGTTTGAAAAACCTTTAGGAGAGCATGCTCCTAATCAAAGATTAATTTATGAACCAAAAGGTGTATGCGCATTGATCACACCGTGGAATTGGCCAATGAATCAGGTTTGTCTTAAAGTTGCACCAGCTTTAGCTTCTGGATGCACTATGATTCTTAAACCCTCTGAACTTGCGCCTTTGTCATCAATGATTTTAGCAGAATTAATTGACGAAACAAAATTTCCTGCAGGCGTATTTAATTTAGTTAATGGAGATGGTGAAACTACTGGTAATGCACTTACAAGCCATCCAGATGTTAATATGATTTCATTTACAGGTTCTACTCGAGCTGGAGCATTAATTTCACAAAACGCAGCTAAAGATTTTAAAAGAGTAAGTTTAGAACTAGGAGGGAAAGGAGCTAACATAATATTTAAGGATGCTGACCCTGATGCTATTGAACGAGGAGCTCTAAGATGTTTTAGAAATTCTGGTCAGTCATGTAATGCACCAACAAGAATGCTTGTAGAAAAATCAATGTATAGTGAAGCTGTTGAGAGATTAAAGAAATACACTGAAAGTTTTGAAGTAGGTGATCCTGAAAAAGAGGGAGAACACATTGGACCAGTTATTTCTGAGACTCAATATAAAAAGATACAAATGTTAATTAAAAAAGGTATAGACGAGGGAGCAAAATTAGTTGCAGGTGGAGCTGGTAAACCAGATGGATTTGAAAAAGGATATTTTGTAAAACCAACAGTTTTTGCTGATGTTAAAAATGATATGGAAGTTGCTAGAACAGAAATATTTGGTCCAGTTTTATCAGTAATGCCTTTTGAAGATGAAGAGGAAGCTATTAAAATTGCTAATGATACCCCATATGGATTAACAAATTATATTCAGACGCAAGATAAAGAAAAAGTAAAAAGAGTAGCAAGAAAATTAAGATCTGGAATGGTAGATGTTAATGGCGCTGGTATTGCTGTAGATGCTCCCTTTGGAGGTTTTAAACATTCGGGTATAGGCAGAGAGGCTGGTGAACATGGCCTTGAAGAGTTTTTAGAAGTTAAAGCTGTTGGTGGTTGGAATTAATTTAAAGTTGATTTTTTTTTAAGACCATCTAAAAACTTTAAACATTTCTTAATTTCATTTAATTCAATAAATTCATCTACTTTGTGTGCCTGTTCAATTGAACCAGGGCCACACACAACTGTACTCATTCCGATTTCTTGAAATAAACCAGCTTCTGTTCCAAAAGAAACAACTTCTCTTGAATTATCTCCTGTTAAACTTGAAACTAATTCACACGCTTCTGAGTTTTTAATACGATCAAAACCAGTTACTTCGCCTATAATTTTTTTTGTTATTTTAGAATTTGGAAATACTTTTTTCATCTCAGGTAATAAAATTTCATTCGCATATTTATCTATTTTTTGGTTTAAGAAAACTCCATCTTCTTTCACTACTGGTCTTGTCTCCCACTCTATATAACATTTATCAGCTATAACATTATGTGCTATTCCTCCAAATATTCCCCCTACTTGAAGAGTTGAAAATGGTGGATTAAAAATTGAATCTTTGGGAGCTCTTTTTTTTAAAGACTCCCTCAATTCAATAAGTTTATTTGCATAACGTGAGGCAAACTCAACTGCGCTTACACCTTTGTGTGGCATGGAACTGTGACCCGCTAAACCTTCAAAATAAGTTGTGTATTCGTAACACCCTTTATGAGCATCTATAATTTTCATTTTAGTTGGCTCTCCAACAATACATATACCGTCTTGAATTTTTCTTTTTTTTAATTCTTTAATTAAAATTGGTGCACCAAGACATGCAGTTTCTTCATCAAAAGTAAATGAAAAATGAATATCTCTATTTAATTCTATTTTTGAATATATTGGGGCAAAAGCTAAAACACATGCAATAAAGCCTTTCATGTCACATGCACCTCTTCCATAAAGTCTATCATTTTTAATAGTAGCTTTAAAAGGATCCGTGCTCCAACTTTTTGAAACCGGCACAGTATCAGTATGACCAGATAAAATTATTGGTTTTACTCCGTTAGATTTTTTTGCCTTGAGTGTTGCAAAAAGATTAACCCTTTTTTTTTCTTCATCAAAAGTTTTAAATGAGGTTGCGCCTAACTTATGAAGATATTCTTCACAATAATTTATTAGATTACTATTATCATCTCCAGAAATTGTTTTGAAACCAATTAAATCGGTCAAAATTTTGATGCAATTTTCATATAATTTTTCATTATTAATTTCTGTACTCATGAATAATAACTAATATAAATACTGGATTTATGAAAGAACAAATAACATACGATATATTTAATAAAGTAGACATAAGAGTAGGAACAGTAATCTCAGTAAAAAAAAATGAGAAAGCTAGAAAACCATCCTTAGTAGTAGAGGTTGATTTTGGAAAAGAGATTGGAATTAAGCAATCTTCAGCACAAATTACTCATTATTATAACGAAGATAATTTAAAAGGAAAACAGGTAATTGGGGTTTGTAATTTTCCTGAGAAAAATATTGCTGGTGTGGTATCCCAGGTTTTAATCTTAGGTTCAATTGATAAAGAAGGCAAAGTAATTCTTGTTCATCCTTCTCAACAATCTGAAAATGGTCTCCCAATAGCATAGATATGCATCCTGAAATATTATCCATTTCTTTATTTTGGTTTGTTACAGCTTATACGCCTGGTCCAAATAACGTAGTGGCATCTTATTCCGGATTTAATTTTGGTATAAAAAAAACTATACCTCATATTCTTGGTGTTACTTTAGGGTTTACCTCATTAGTAATATTTTTATCCATAGGTTTGATTAATGTCTTTAAATTATTTCCAATCATTCAATTAGTTATTAGATATCTTGGAACTTTATTTTTGATCTATTTAGCGTACAAGATCGCTTTCTCAACATCATCAAATAATACTCAGAAAGAAAACCCTGTTAAGTTTATTGAAACTTTTTTATTTCAATACCTAAATCCCAAAGGCGTCACTGTTGCAATTATTGTTGTATCTACTTATGTAGAGTTAGGAGTAAATTATATAAGTTATGCGACTCAAATAGTTGTTCTTGCTTTTCTATTTTCAGTAACAAGTATTACTTTGTGGACATTTGTTGGCAAATTTTTAAGGAAATTTGCGACAAATGATAAATTTATAAAGTACTTTAATTATGTTATGTCAGGACTTCTTTTATTAAGCATTATTACTTTTTATATATAAAAATATGAAACCAGGAAAAATTAATTCTTACAAAACTTTATCTGAAATAGAGATAAATGATAAAAGATTTAAGTTTTATTCACTAAAGAAAGCAGAGGAAAATGGTTTGGAGGGTATCTCTAGATTACCAAAATCACTTAAAGTTTTATTAGAAAATTTATTAAGGTATGAAGATGATGTTTCGGTTACAAAAAATCAAATTGAAGCAATTAAAGGTTGGCTTAAAACCAAAAAATCTAAAACGGAAATTGCTTACAGGCCTGCAAGAGTTTTATTACAAGATTATACAGGAATTCCTGCAGTTGCTGACTTAGCAGCAATGCGAGAAGCTGTGAAAGAAAAAAATAAAGACCCCAAAACAATTAATCCACTTTCGGCAGTGGATCTTGTTATTGATCATTCAGTGCAGGTCGATCAGTCAGCAAAATCAGATTCTTTTGATAAAAATGTAGAAATTGAATTTAATAGAAATGGTGAAAGATACTCTTTTTTAAAGTGGGGTCAGCAAGCATTTGATAATTTTAGAATAGTTCCTCCTGGAACAGGAATTTGCCATCAAGTAAATTTAGAATATTTATCTAAAGTAGTTTGGTGTGAAAAATTTAAAGGAGAAAATTATCTTTTTCCAGATACATTAGTGGGAACTGATAGTCACACTACTATGGTTAATGGTCTTTCAGTTTTAGGATGGGGAGTAGGTGGCATTGAAGCTGAGGCTGGTATGTTAGGTCAACCAATTTCAATGTTGATACCTGAAGTGATAGGCTTTGAAGTAAAAAATAAGATGCCTGAGGGTACTACTGCAACAGATTTAGTTTTGACAGTTGTCAAAATGTTGAGAGACAAAGGTGTAGTTGGAAAATTTGTTGAATTTTATGGTGATGGTTTAAAGAATTTAACTTTAGCTGATCGCGCAACAATTGCAAATATGGCTCCAGAGTATGGAGCAACTTGTGGATTTTTCCCAATAGATGATGAAACTTTAAAGTATTTAAAATTTTCTGGAAGAGATGAAATGACTGTAAAAATAGTTGAAGAATATGCAAAAGCTCAAGGTTTATGGGCTAATGATAATATTGTTTTTACCGATACTTTAACTTTAGATATGAAAACTATTGTTCCCACTATTTCAGGGCCTAAAAGACCACAAGATAAAGTTTTATTAACTGATGCTTCAAATAGTTTTATGAAAAGTTTTTCTGAAGTTACTGGTAAAAAAGATTTTTCAGTTTCAGATGTTAAAGATAAAGAATACACAATAAAAGATGGTTCGATTTTAATCGCAGCAATCACTTCTTGTACAAATACATCAAATCCAAATGTATTAATTGGAGCAGGTCTTTTAGCTAAGAAAGCAGTAGATTTAGGATTAGAGGTAAAGCCATGGGTTAAAACTTCATTAGCGCCAGGGTCACAAGTAGTTACAGATTACTTAGAGAAAGCAGGATTAAATATTTATTTAGATAAACTTGGGTTCAATCTGGTTGGCTATGGTTGTACCACATGTATAGGAAATTCAGGTCCTCTTGCTGATGATATAGTTGCATCTATTCAAAAGGAAAATATTTATGCTGTTTCAGTATTGTCTGGAAATAGAAATTTTGAAGGTAGAATTTCACCACACATTAAAGCTAATTATCTTGCTTCGCCTCCATTAGTCGTTGCTTACGCTCTTGCTGGTCATATGAGCTTTGATCTCTATAAAGATAGTTTTGGAAAAGATAAAAATGGTAATGAAATTTTTATGAAAGACATTTGGCCATCTAATAAAGAAATTGAAGATGTACTTAAAAAGTCTTTGAATCCTGAAATGTTTGTAAAAAGATATTCAAATGTTTCTGAGGGACCAAAACAATGGCAACAAATTAAAACGGAAAAAAGTAGTATTTATAACTGGGAAGAAAATTCAACATATGTAAAAAAACCACCTTTTTTTGAAAATCTTTCAGATCAACCAGAAGGTTTTAAAAAGATTCAAGATGCTCGACCATTATTAATTCTAGGGGATATGGTAACTACTGATCATATTTCTCCGGCAGGAAATATTCAAAAAGACAGTCCAACAGGTGAGTATTTCATGAAACATCAAATTTTACCTAAAGATTATAATTCTTATGGTGCTCGAAGAGGAAATCATGAGGTTATGATGAGAGGAACATTTGCCAATATAAGAATACGAAATGAGATGGCACCCGGAACAGAAGGAGGCTTCACTACACTTTACCCAGAAAAAAAAGTGATGCCAATCTACGATGCAGTAGTTGAATACAAAAAAAGAGGAACTGATCTTGTTGTTATAGGTGGTAAAGAATACGGAACAGGATCTTCAAGAGATTGGGCAGCTAAAGGGACTAAACTTTTAGGTGTAAAGACTGTAATTGCTGAAAGTTTTGAGAGAATTCACAGATCCAACCTCATTGGTATGGGAATTTTACCATTACAATTTATTGATAATATAGATAGAAAAAATTTAAATTTAATTGGTTCAGAGTTAATAAGTGTAATCAATCTTGAAAATGGAATAAATCCGTCTGATAAAGTTAAAGTTGAAATTAAGTATGCCTCAGGAGAAATAAAAACAATCGAAGCACTTTGTAGAATAGATACTAAAAATGAATTAGAGTACTATAAAAATGGTGGAATACTTCAATATGTGCTTAGAAATATGATTTAAATATGGATGAGGAAATTTCTATAATTGATAAAAGAACGAGGAATGAGAGAATTAAAAGCTTTTTTATTGAAAATAGAAAAAAAATAATATTTGGAATTTCAACCATAATTTTATTTATTATAGTTTTTTATTCTTATCAAACATACAGGGAAGGATTTAAAGAACAGTTATCTGATAAGTATAATAGAGCTGTAATTGATTACGAAAGCGGTGAAAAATCACTAACATCATCCTTATTAGTTGAAGTGATAGAAGATAAGGACAGCACATACTCACCACTAGCATTGTATTTCATATTAGATAATAATTTAATTGACGACCCAAATGAAATTAATGATTTATTTGATCTTGTAATTAATAAAGTAGATTTAGAAAAAGAAATTAAAAATCTTATTATATATAAAAAAGCATTATATAACGCGGATAACGTTGGTGAAAATCAATTACTAGAAATATTAAATCCATTGGTAAATTCACAAAGTGTTTGGAAATCCCATGCCTTATATTTGTTAGCTGAATACTTTTATTCTAAAAATGAGAAAGAAAAATCTAAAGAATTTTTTAAACAAATTCTTAATACTGAGAACGCTAATGGAGATTTAGTTAAAGAGTCTCGAAAAAGACTTAATAGAGATTTAAGTGAATAAATTAATATATATATTTTTAATAATTTTATTATCTCACTCATGTTCTTTTAATAAAAATTCAAAATTTTGGACATCATCAAAAACCTTGGAGGAAGAAAAACCAGATGTTAAAAAAGTTTTAAAGAAAGATAATATTTTAAGTCAAGAATTTAATAAAGATTTAAAGATTAATATTAAATCAAAAATAAATAAGATCTCATTTGAAAATAACCTATTGAATAATATTGGAAGACTTAATTTTATCGGAAACTTAGAAAAATCTTCAAGATACAAATTTTCAAAAATTAAAAATTTTCATCAATACGAACCTGAAATAGTTTTCTTTAAAAATAATATTATATTTTTTGATAATAATGGATCTATTATTCAATTTAATGAAAATTCAAAATTAGTTTGGAAAAAAAATTATTATTCTAAAACTGAAAGAAAACTTAATCCAATTTTACAATTTGCAAATAATGAAAGATACTTATTAGTAGCAGATAATATCGCAAAATATTATATGGTAGACCTTTTAAATGGAGATTTGGTATGGAGTAAAAATAATTTAGCTCCGTTTAATTCTCAAATTAAAATTTACAAAGATAAATTCTTTATTGTAGATTTTTCTAACACATTAAGATGTTTTTCTCTAAAAAATGGCAATGAATTATGGAACATACAAACTGAAAATTCTTTAATTAGATCAAAAAAAAAATTATCAATTGTAATTGTAGATGAAAAAATTTTTTTTAACAATTCTATTGGAGATATAAGTGCTATAGATATTAATAAAGGAGAATTACTATGGCAACTTCCAACTCAAAGTAGCTTGATATATGAGTCGGCTTTTTCTTTGGAAACATCTGATATAATATCAGATAATAATTCTCTTTTCTTTTCAAATAATAAGAACGAATTTTTTTCAATAGATATTAAAACTGGAAGTTTTAAGTGGAAAAATAAAGTTAATTCTAATTTAAGAGCATCTATTGTTGATGATTATTTATTTACATTTTCTTTAGAAGGTTATTTTTTAGTAGTGGATAGAATTACAGGAAACATTATCAGAATCACCGATGTATTTAATATATTTAAATCTAGCAAACGAAAAATAATCAAACCAGTGGGATTTATAGTAGGTTTAAATAATATTTTCTTAACTACAAGTAACGGCAGACTTTTAGTCATTGATATTTCAACAGGACAAACTTTAAAAAACTTAAAAATAGATAACGAAAAAATATCTAGACCGTTTTTTTCAGATAAAAATTTATTTTTGATAAAAGATAATGCTATAATTAAATTAAATTAATGTTTTTAAAATTTTTAGAAAAAATTGGAAGAAAAAAAGTAGTTTTAGACAGAGGCCCTTCACATCCTAAATTTCATGAAGCCAAACCCTGGATGAACAGATACTATCTAATTTTTAGAAATAGACCAAAATGGTTTCCATTCAATATTTTAATTCATGAAATGCTAGCAGATGATCATGGAGAAGGAGTTCACAATCATACATTCCCATATATTACTATTATTTTACGAGGGGGGTATTGGGAAACTCTAGAGAGTGGGAAATATTGGAGAGCTCCTGGATATATTGGATTTAGGTCAGCAAATAATCTACATCGTGTTGATATTGAACCAGGAACAAAACCCTTAACACTATTTATATCTGGTCCATTCGGATTAAGAAAAGGACCTAGATCAGAATATGGTATCGACTTCAAATCAAAAAAATGAATTTAAAAAAATCATTTTTAAAACTTTGTGAAAACAAAGAATTTGAAATTAATAAGTATCAATTATCAATAATTGAAAAGCTTATAAATTTTTATAACGGAAATTTTAAAAGACCCTTTCTTGATAAAATTTTTAAAAAAAAAAGAATAAAACCTGGTTTTTATTTAGTTGGAGATGTGGGAGTAGGAAAAACAATGATTTTGAATTTCTTTTTTGAAGAGTTAACTGAAAAAAAAAAAAGACTTCATTTTAATGAATTTATGATTGAATTTCATAATTTTATTTTTGAAAATAAAAAAAAAGAAAATGGTATTTCTGAATTTGTAAAAGATTTAGGTAAAAAGGCTAGAATTTTATATTTTGATGAGTTTCAGGTTACTAATATTGTAGACGCTATGATATTAGGAAAATTATTTGAAAAAATATTCAATGAAAATATTAAAGTTATATTTTCATCTAATACTCATATAGATGATTTATACAAAGATGGTCTTCAAAGAGAACAATTTATTCCATTCTTAAAGATATTAAAAAAAAATGCAGAAGAAACAGAACTTAAAATAGAAGAGGATTATAGATTGAACATTATTGAAAAAAATCAAAGATTTTTATCACCACTTAATCAAACCACAAATTTTAAATTTAACCAGTTTTTTAGAAAAGTCACAAAAAATAAAAAAAAAATTTTTAAAATATTAAATATTAAAGGTAGAAAACTTGAAATAGAAAATTTTTATGAAGGAATAACTAAATTTAATTTTAAAGAACTCTTTGATAAAAATTTAGGCTCAGAGGATTACATCGAAATAGCATCTATTTGTAATTTTATTTTTTTAGAAAATCTTCCTAGTTTTAATGAAAATAATTCAGATCAACAACAAAGATTTATTACTTTTATAGATATTGTTTATGAGAAAAAAATTCCATTAATGATTACATCAGAAACTGATATAGGATTAATTGAAAGCTCAAAGAATTTAAGTGGTCCTTTTAAAAGAACCACTAGTCGCTTGTATGAATTAACATCAATGAATTATGAATTATGAGACAGGATTTTTTTGATTTGATAATTAAAACTAAAGGGCAAAATCTTTACGAATTTACTCATAAAACTTTAGATTGGATAAAGGAGAAAAATTTTAATAATGGTGTTTTAAATTTAAGCATTCAACACACAAGCGCATCATTGATTGTTCAAGAGAATGCGGACCCTGATGTTCAAACTGATTTGTTAAATTATTTTGATAAGATGGTTCCAATGGATAACAAATTATATATTCACACAACGGAGGGCAAAGATGATATGCCAGCTCATATCAAATCAGCTTTAACTAATAATCAAATATCCTTAAGTATAAAAAAGAGTCATTTATTGCTTGGCACTTGGCAAGGTCTATATTTATTTGAACACCGTATTGAGAGTCAGGAAAGAAAAATAGTTCATCATTTTATTGGAGAATAAATAAAAATTTATTTACTGTAAAAATAAAGATAATGATAATCATTCTCAAAAAAAGTTTGAGATTGATTATCATTCACTTAATTAATTGTTGAAAAATTATTTTTAAAAATTATTGTTTATACATGGATATTCAAAATTATAATTGCAAAAAATGTGGATTAACTGTTTCATCTGTCTGCTCAAAATGTGACAGAGTAGTTGATGTTAAAGTTCTCGATAACGGTTGTATAGTGCAAAAAACCAAATGTTCTGACTGTGCTAATGTGCCTGTTATCAAGGACGTTTGTTCACAAATTTAAAGATTACATTTGGCTTAAAATCTATTATTAAGAAGTTAATATGGAATTAACCAAAGGTATATTTAAAGCGGCTGAAGATGTTTTTCGGAACAATAAAGGCTCAATATTAAGAACTATTGTTTACACCATTGGACATTTTGCTATTGCAATAACAGTATTAATGTTAGTTGCAGATGTTTCTTTTTTAATTGCGCTGACAGATGCCATTGTTGAACCACTCGCTAATGCTGTTTGGTATTTTATTTTAGATAAATGGTGGGCTAGTAGATCCTAGTGAAATTTAAAAAAATTTTATTTTTTTAAAGTTTGAAAAGCTGATAAAGCTGATTGGCGAGCAACTTCATGAATTACTATTGGTTTAGGATAGTCTTTTCCAATTATTGTTTTAATAGCGTCTTGATATTTGAGTTCCATTTCCCAAGGTTTGTGGATAAACTTAGATGGAACTCTTTTTAGTTCTGGTACCCATTTTTTTACATACAAACCTTCTTTGTCAAATTTTTCGCCCTGAAGTATCGGGTTGAATATTCTAAAATAAGGAGCTGCATCAGCACCACAACCAGCGACCCATTGCCATTGAGCAACATTATTAGCCTTATTAAAATCAAGTAGACAATTTCTAAAATGTTTTTCTCCCTCAGTCCAATTTATTCTTAAATGTTTCACCAAAAAAGATCCGACAACCATTCTTATTCTATTATGCATCCATCCTGTTTCATAAAGTTCTCTCATTCCAGCATCAACAATTGGATAACCTGTCATCCCAGATTTCCATGCTTTTAAAAATTTTTCATTTTTAACCCAAGGGAATTTGTCGAACTCTTTTCTATAGTTTCCTTTTAAAAACTCAGGAAAATAGTTAATTAAACTATGTGAAAATTCTCGCCATCCTAATTCATTAATATATTTTCTATAACCAACTCCTTTAGATTTTAATGCACTACATTTTTTCCAAATTGTATTAACATGAATCTGTCCATGTTTAATATAAGGAGATAGTTTAGATGTTCCTTCGATAGATGGGTAATCTCTAGCAGTTCCATAATCTTTTATTTTATTATCAATTAGATTATTGAGTATTTTGATAGAGTCGCTTTCAGAAACTTTCCAATAATTTTCAAATTTTTTATACCAATTGTTTTTTGGAAGAATTTTTTTTGGCTCGATACAATTTTTAAAAAAAGATAGTGTTTTTATTTTTTTTTTTACAATATAATTCTTAATTGGTGGTAAACTTAAAAATTTTTGCTCAGCATTTTTCCAAAAAGGAGTAAATACTTTGAATGGAGTTCCATCACTTTTAGTTATCTCTTGAAATTCATTAAGAATGTTTCCTTTAAAATATTTATATTGTATTTCATTTTTTATAAATATATCTCGAATTTTTTTACCCTTTGCGATTACATCTGGTTCATAGATTTTATTCCAATAAACTGAAACATTATCTTTTTTTTTTATTTTAGAAAAAATATCAAGTTCATCTCCCTCTAATATTTGTAAATTAATTTTGAATTTAGAAAGTTCTAATTTAAATTTTTCTAAAGATTTATAGAGCCACCACTTTTGCGCCTCTCTTTTATTATCGAATTCATTTTTGTTATAGATATATAGAGCAAGTACATTTTCATGATTCTGAGATGCAAATGAAAGAGCAGGGTTATGCTCAATTCTAAAATCTTCCCTGATCCAGGCTATTCCATTTTTTGTCATATAAATATTATTTTCTTCCCTTAGATAACAGTTGTTTATAAAGTTTTACATCTGCATTTCCTTCGCATCCAATGACAAGAACGTTGGAATCTTCCCTCAAATTCAGTAATTTCCTAGCCTTAAGATTGTTAGCTAAACCTATAAGAGCAATAACTCCAGGAGTTGCACATTCACCTCCAATTATTGAGGCTTTGCTCAACTTCTTGTCTTTTAGCATTGCAGTTGTTTTAGCAACATTATTGTCGGCAACAGATACACAATAGTCAGAAGTTTTTTTTAATATTTGCCATGGAACAAGTGACATTTCATTACATGACATTCCACCCATAATACTCTCTTTTTTTATTCTTATTTTTTTTAGTTTATTTGCTTTTACACTCTGAAGAACACAATCCGCTCTTTCAGGTTCAACAATAATTATTTTTGGAATTCTTTTAAAATATTTTGCTACCCCAGCAACTACACCTGCAGCTAATCCTCCAACACCAGCTTGAATGAAAATGTGTGTTATGTAATGATTTGTTTGTTTAGATATTTCTTTTATCATAATTGAATATCCAGCCATAGTAAGTTGAGGAATATATCTATAATTTTTGGTAGAAACGTCTTGAACAATTTGCCAATTATTTTTTTTTGAAAGTCTTTTACATTCTTGCAAAGAATTTTCATAGTTTCCCTTAACCCTTATTACCTCGGCACCAAATTTTTGTATTTCATGGACTCTTGTTTGACTTACATATTGACTTACAAATATTTTACACTTTAAATTTAATCTTTTTGCACCCCAAGCAACAGATCTACCATGGTTACCAGCAGTTGCTGACGAAATAATAATATTTCTTCTTCCTCTAGATATTCTTTCTACAGCGTATGCTCCTCCCAAAGCCTTAAAAGACTTCAAATGAAATCTTTTAGATTCATCTTTGTAAAAAATATTATTTAATTTTAAATTTTTCTTTAATTTATCAAGTGATAAAAGAGGAGTTGCTTTATAATTTTTCCAACTTGAAATTGATTTATAGGCATTAGAGATCAATGAGGAGGGGAGATGTTTTAAAACATATTTTCTTTTAAAACTATAATTACTATTTCTTAATAATTTTTTATATTTCCAGCTTTTAAGAATTTTTAAGCTTTTCACTTTAGCAATCTAGAGTATTTTGTCTTTCCCATTTAGTAATAGGTTTTGACTTATCAAATTTCTCTACATTATCAAATTCCTTAATTTCTGTGCTTCTAAGCTTTATATAACTATTGATTACATCATCACCAAATGCATCGTTCATCTCTTTATTTTGTTTTAATTGTTTTAAAGATTGATCTAATTGATCAGGAAGTTTTGGGAGATTTGGATATTTGGCAAAATCTTCGTACATATTACAATTTAGAGGTTTACCAGGATCTATCTTATTTTTAATACCGTTTATTCCAGCTGCAAGAACACTCGCTTGAAGTAAATAGGGATTAGCCGATCCATCCATTAATCTTAATTCAAACCTTCCTGGGTCAGGAATTCTAATCATATGAGTTCTGTTATTACCAGTGTAAGATATACTACTCGGTGACCACGATGCCCCTGATTTTGTTGGAGGTGCATTGATTCTTCTATAACTATTAATTGTAGGGTTAAAAAAAGCAGATAAAGATGAAGCGTGCTTTATTACTCCACCTAAAAAATTATATGCCATTTTGCTAAGTCCTAATTCATTAGATTTATCCAAAAATTTATTTTTTTTACCATCCCAAACAGAAATGTGGGCATGACAACCATTTCCAGTTAAATTTTCAAATGGTTTAGGCATAAACGTTGCTCTTAAGCCATGTTTTTCAGAAATAGTTTTTACCATGTACTTAAAGAATGTATGTCTGTCTGCTGTCTTTAAACAATCTGAGTAATCCCAATTCATTTCAAATTGACCATTAGCATCCTCGTGATCATTTTGATAAGGACCCCATCCCATCTCAATCATACAATCACAAATTTCTTTTATTAAGTCATATCTTCTCATTAACGCTGATTGATCGTAACAAGGTTTTGATTGAGTATCTCTTGGATCTGCAATTGAATTTCCATCAGGAGATATTAGAAAATATTCACATTCTACTCCAGATTTCATGACTAGACCATGTTTTGAGAGTTTTTTGATTTGTTTCTTTAACATCACTCTTGGTGAGGCTTCTACTGGTTTACCATTCATCCAAAGATCTGATGCAAGCCAACCTACTTCCTTATTCCAAGGTAATTGAATTAGACTATCAGGATCTGGAATTCCAAACATGTCTGAGTCTGCAGGTGTCATATCTAACCATGCAGCAAACCCGGCAAACCCGGCACCAGTTTCTTGCATTTCCTTTATTGCATGTGCCGGGACTAATTTTGATCTTAAAACCCCAAATAGATCAACAAAACTAATTAAAAAATATTTAATCTTTTTTTCTTTAGCAATTTTAAATAAATTTTTTGGCACAAATTAAACTAACATAGTTATTTAAAAAAAGAAAAAATTGTTTCTTTATATAAAATCAAATTAACACAGATAATTATTATAATTGCAATAATTACACCATACTTTGCTTTAGGAAAAACCACACCACGCATTTTGGTTGGTCTTAATTCTTCGTTCTTATTATCTTCTTCAGACATTATTAGTAAAGAAATAAAAATGGGCACTGCTTATCACAGTGCCCAAATTTTTTTAGTTTAAATTACCAATCGGTAATGTTGCTTTTATGGTCATTTGGACCATGTCTTTTTCTACCCAATCTGTCAAGCTCATCGCTCTCAGATTTGGCAGTTAAAACAGTCCAACCAACCCATAAAAGTATAGCCAGTATAACAAGTATACCTTCACTAGATCCAGCACCAGGATAAACAGCACCAACAACTTCTTCTGCTGGTTTGTTTAGGTGATCAATCCAATTTGTAACTGTCGCCATATATTACTCCTTTACCTGGTTGCTGATGCAACTGCTTTCTCATCTGATTTAGCAGTTTCCATCATTTCATAGTCTAGTCCAGCTATTTCTACTTCCCGCGGAATTCTTAATTTGCCCATCCCGTGAAGAACTTTAGCTATGACATAGCCTGGTATTAGTCCAAGAACTACGAACATTATTAATGCTCCTATGAATTGTCCTAATGGGTTAATTGTTGCATAAGTAGTTCCATCCCACATAGCTCCCACACTGTATCCAGATGAAGGATAACCATTTAGAACGAAACCGCATATCACTAGACCAATAAATCCAGCATAACCGTGAACTGCAACTGCACCAACTGCATCATCAATTTTGAACTTACGCTCAACCCAATAATGTAGTTTGTATGAAATCACAACACCGATCATACCAATGATCATTGCTTGAATTGGATGATATAAATCATTTCCAGCTGAAGCACATATGATACCTGCTAGTCCACTAGAGTATGTCCAGAAAGGATCACCTTTTGCAATCCAATAACCGGCTAATAATCCTCCTGATAGTGACATCAAGAAGTTAAAAGTAATACCACTAAGTGTAGTAGGGGTTACGTATATGTTTGTTGCTGTCCAATAAGATATACCTTCCATACCGTACTCAGGCCCAAGATCAAATATTGGTATATTACATGCCGCATAAAATCCCCAGAAACCAGTATAAATTAGAAACAATCCAATTGTTACTAGCCAAGGATTTCTTGGTCCAATATTTCTTGGCTCACCACTTGATGAGAATTTTCCAATTCTTGGTCCTAAAACCATTAGAACTCCTAAAGCAAATCCACCAGCAATTGCATGAATTACTCCTGACGCATAGGCATCATGATATCCTAAAAGTTTTAACATCCAACCATCAAAGTGCCATCCCCAAGCAGCATCAATTGTCCAGAACACAGAGCCAATCGCAATTGCTAAAATACCAAATGCGAAAGTTGTTATTCTTTCAATAATTGCTCCTGAAACAATGGAAGCAGCCGTCCATGAGAAGAGTAGGAAAGCAGCCCAGAAGACACCAGAAATGTGATCTCCTAAATTGATTGCCATCAACTCACTTGTAGCAGTGTACCACGTAGCACTAAATGCAGAGTCATCTGTAATTAGAGCGGTACTTTCATTCATAATTGAAGGTGCTAATCCCGGTCCTGTTGGGAAAGCCCAGTAAATCCACCAACCAAATAAAAACCAAGTTACTGTTACCAGTGGTATCAGCATTGTGTTTTTCATAAGAGTATGTTGATGGTGTTTATAACGAGAAGCTCCAACTTCATACATACAGAATCCGACGTGAATTAAAAACATCAGTACTACCGTGACCCAGTAGTAAAATTCTGTAAATATGGTAGTAAGAGCAGTTAACTGATCAGTCATATTCTCTCTCCATATTAGTTTTTAAAACCCTATAAAATTTCGATAGCTGTTACAAACGAAACAATTGAATAAAACCTAATATTGACAATAGGTTTTAAAAAAGAATCAACTTTAGATTGTGTAATTAAAATTTTAAGTATGCTTTTTTCAAATCAACAAGAGGATGTTTTGGTGACATTTGAAATTTAACTAAAAGTTCTCTTGCTATCATATCTCTGTCTTGTTGATTGTCTGGTAACTTAATTGATGATGGAATTGTAACCCATCCATTTGCATTTCTGCAAAATACAGCAGGTCTTCCTTCTTCATAACCCATATGAACATCTTCCAACCAATTAAGATCATCCCAACCCATCGCTTCTACATATTTTTTTAAAAATGGAGTCATTTTTTTATAATCAGGTAAAAGATTTACATCATATCGATAGCCAATTGACTGACCAATCATTTTTTCTCTAGCTGTTTCTTTCTTCTTACCTAATTGAAGTGAAGTTGATTTTGATTTGTTTTTTTTCTTTTTTGCCATTAATTCCTTTAGATTTTGTGAAAGTTATCAACTCCAACAGTATAGTTTGTTCCTGCTAATGGTACTTTAGCTAATGCTGATGCTTCAGAAGTTAGCGCTGCTAAGTCTTCAGGTTCTAAAGAATGTATATTTGTTTTTCCACAAGCTCTAGCTAACAACTGGGCTTCAAGAGTCATTGAATGTAAATAATTATAAACTCTCAATGCTGCATCATCAGGATTTAATCTTGCTCTTAATTTTGGATCTTGTGTAGCAACTCCTACAGGGCATCTTCCAGTATGACAGTGATAACATTCACCTGCTTTTACTCCCATTTCTTTTTCAAAATTTGCTTCTGGAATATCTTTGTTACAGTTTAGTGCAATCATAGAACCAGTACCGATAGCTATTGCGTCTGCACCTAAAGCCAATGCTTTTGCCATGTCAGCTCCATCTCTTACTCCACCAGCATAAATTAATGTAACTTTTCCTGTTTTTCCTACATCATCTAATGCTCTTCTAGCTTCTCTTATTGCCGCAATACCTGGAATTCCAGTATTAGCAGCAGCAATGTGCGGACCTGCTCCAGTTGATCCTTCCATACCATCAAGATATATAGAATCAGGATCACATTTAGCTGCCATACGAACATCATCATAAACTTTTGATGCACCTAATTTTAATTGTATTGGCACTTTATTTTTCGTTAACTGTCTTAGTTCCTCTACTTTTAAAGCTAAATCATCAGGACCTAACCAATCAGGATGTCTTGCAGGAGATCTCTGGTCAATACCTGAGGGTAATGATCTCATTTCTGCAACTTGATCAGTTACTTTTTGACCCATTAAGTGACCACCCATACCAACTTTTTGTCCTTGTCCAATAAACACCTCTATTCCATCTGCAAGTTGTGCATGGTGTGGGTTAAAACCATATCTTGATTGAATACATTGATAGAACCATTTTTCTGAATATCTTCTCTCATCAGGTATCATTCCACCTTCACCTGAACATGTTGCACTACCAGCCATTGTTGCTCCTCTGGCTAATGCAGTTTTTGCTTCATAAGATAATGCACCAAAACTCATACCAGTAATATAAACTGGAATATCTAATTCAATAGGATTTTCACATCTTGGTCCAATAACAGTTTTTGTTTCACACTTTTCTCTATAACCTTCTATTACAAATCTTGTAAGTGTGCCTGGTAAAAATACTAGATCATCAAATGTTGGAATTTTTTTCATTAATGCCATTCCACGCATTCTGTATCTGCCTAACTGAGATTTAATATGAATGTCATCAATTACCTCTGGCGTAAAAATAGCATTATGACCAAGTAAGCTTTTGTTTCTTCCACCGTTTGAACTTAAGTGAACATCTGCTTTACCACCGACGTTACCATTAGTTTTTAATTTACCATTTTTTTTCTTTTTTTTCTTAGCCATTAAATTGCTCCTTTTTTCTCAGTAGGTTCCAAATTATCGTAGTTCCATAGTTTCTTACCTGCTACAATTTTTTTCATTTTACTCACATCAAAACTTTCACCAATTTCAGCAACCTTAAGTTTTCTTCTTAACCAATCTTGATCGCTCTTAGTTAACTCCGAATCTACTGCATCACTACCATATGAACCAATTTCTCCACCTACGAAAATTGTCCCATCATACATCGAATCACCAAGATTTATCCCGACATTTCCTAATATTATAATTCTCCCTCTTTGCATCATAAATCCAGTAAATGCGCCAGCATCACCACCTATAATTATCGTGCCGCCTTTCATATCAATGCCTGTTCTTGCACCTACACTGCCTTTACAAATTAAATCACCACCTCTAATAGCAGCTCCAAAACAAGATCCAGCATTTTTTTCAATTACAACCTTACCTGCCATTAAATTTTCAGCACATGACCAGCCAACTCTTCCATTGATTCTAACAATTGGACCATCACATGAACCCATTCCAAAATATCCTAAACTTCCCTCAAAAATTAAATTTAATTTATTTAATATTCCTACTCCCAAACTATGTTTTCCTTGTGGGTTTTTAATAACAATAGTTCCATAACCTTGACTCATTAAATTATCTATTTCTTTATTTGCTTCTGCTGCGGTCATATCTTTTACATCTAGGTCTGTTCTTTTATTAAAATCAACATCGTATGTTCCAAAATAATAAAAGTTTTCAGCTTCATCAGGATTGAAGAATTTTTGTTGCGTTCTTCCAGTTAAAACTTCAGTATGCATACCCATAGCTTGGGCTTTAGTTTTTTTTGAAACACTTTTTATATTTGCCATACTTTTACCTCTCCATCAAATGGATCATAAGTATCAATTTCTTGTGGTAAAATAGATCTAATTGCTATTTCCTCTGAACCCATCGCTACCAAATCATCTGACTCATATAAAACTAAAGGCTTAGCTGCCATTGTATCCTTTGCCATTCCCAAAGAGTCTTTCGTTGCAACAAAATAAGTAAATACACCATCTAATCCTGAGAGAGACTCTTTCATACCTTCTTCTAATGATGCTCCTTCTCTCATTTTTTCAGCTAAATAAACTGCAATAAGTTCTGAATCACATTCAGACATAAATCTCATACCTTTATTTTCTAAAGCTCTTCTATTATTCCAATAATTTGTGAGCTGACCGTTGTGTACAACAGATACATCACTAAAAGGATAGCCCCAAAATGGGTGAGCAGATTTAATATCTACACCTGATTCAGTTGCCATTCTTGCGTGTCCTATTGCATGAGTGCCAACAAGTTTATCAAGATTGTATCTGTCACAAACCATTTTTGCATTTCCTAGATCTTTAATTACCTCTAAAGATTTACCCATTGATAGTATTTCAACACCCGGAATGCTCTCTATTTTTTGAGAAAACTCTAGTAAATCTTTTTTGTTATATTCTATTTCGTATCTTAAAGAGTAGGGAAGTATTCTCTCCTCTTTAATAATTTTTGCACCCATTTCTAAAAGATAACTGTCTACGATTTTTTTTCTTTCATCGTAAACAGATATGTCTTCAGCAACTGATGTGCTACCTTCACCAACGTTTTCTCCAACTTTAAATCTCATAATGAAATTTTTTCCATCTGTATCTCCGTATAAAGCATAACCAGTAGAGTCCTCTCCTCGATGTTTTAGCGCTTGCAACATACCTTGAAGTTCATGACCAACTTTTGATGATTTTCCTCTATGAATTAATCCCGCTATTCCGCACATATATTTCCCCTATATCTTTTTAGTTTAAGGTAAGCAATCCAAATAAGTATCAAGATCCCATTGTGTTGTTGCTCCAAGGAATCTTTCCCACTCATCATTTTTATACCAATGAAACACTTTATACATCTCATCTGGCATTGCAGACTTAATTACTTCATCCTCTGCTAATCTCTCTAATGCTTCTCCTAAGCTCAAAGGAAGTTTTTTTACATCCTTTCCAGCTTTTTGAGCTTCATATATATTTCTTGACTCAGGAGCAGCAGGTTTCATTTTTTTAGAAATTCCTTCATCGCAAGCTTTAAGCAAAGCAGCACCTAAAAGATATGGGTTATGCATCGAGTCTACAGATCTGTATTCAAATCTTCCTGGAGCAGATACTCTTAATCCACAAGTTCTATTTTGGTATCCCCAATCAGCGTATACAGGTGCCCAGAAACCTTGATCCCATAATCTTCTATACGAGTTTACAGTTGAAGATCCTAACGCTGTTAAAGCCGGTAAATGTTCCATAATGCCCGCGATTGATTGTAAACCGATTTTTCCAGGTAATTGCATATCCTTTGTATCTGGCATAAAAGTATTTGTTCCACCTTCAACATAGCCAAAAACTTCTTCAACACCTGGTAAAGATTTATGACCAAGTTTATTTGTTTTAACTTTACCACCTTTCCATAAAGACATATTTGTATGACAACCACTAGCAGAAACACCCATAAAAGGTTTTGTCATAAAACATGCAATTAAATTGTGTTCTCTTGCAACTTGTGCACATATCTGTCTATAAGTTGATAACCTATCGGCATTCCTTAAAACATTATCAAAAGTCCAATTCAACTCTAATTGACCTGGTGCATCCTCATGATCTCCTTGTATCATATCTAGACCCATTGCTTTTGCATACTCAATTACTTTCATAAATACAGGTCTCAACGACTCAAATTGGTCTATATGGTAGCAAAACGGTTTTGAAAAACCTTTTCCTGTAGGAGTTCCATCATCATTTTTAGTAAGCCACATCATTTCAGGCTCAGTTCCAACTCTTAATTCTAAACCATGTTTCTTTTGGAATTCATCCATGAAAATTCTTAAATTTCCTCTGCAATCAGAAGTTAAATGTCCACCAGGATTATTTCTTTCTTCTCTATTTCTAAAACAAGTTACAAAAACTCTTCCTACTCTTTTATCCCATGGTAACTGACAAAAAGTTTCAGGATCTGGAATTCCAACTAATTCCATTGCCTCTGGTCCATAACCAATATAGTTGTTGTGTCGATCTAGAAATAGGTTAGCTGTTGCTCCATAAACTAATTGGAAACCTTTTTCAGCAGTTCTTTCCCAATGATCAGCTGGTATTCCCTTTCCAACTACTCTTCCTGTGACGGAAATAAACTGATAATAAATATATGTTATTCCTAATTCGTTTATTTTTTCTCTAACTTTTTTGACTTGTTTATCCCTACCTGGTCGGTTTACATGTTTTTCTAAATCAGTCATTTTTCCCCTCAATCAATTATAAATTTAGTCAAGCGTAACTGAAAAATTTATTAGTGTCTAGGCTTGAAGTTTAACTCCAAGGAAACGGACTGTTCGAAGTAGGGTGAAGTTCACCCTTCTCGTAACGGTTGAATCTAAATGGTTTTAATAAATCACTTTCAGTACCGAGAATTTCTTTAGCTACCAATTCTCCAACACCAATCATTTTATATCCATGATTAGCATCTGCTATCATATAAACATTTTCTAAAAATCTATCAAATATTGGAAAAGAGTCTGGGGTCATACATCCAAGCCCACCTGATGGACCTTTTCTGTATAAATCCGATTTCCCTTCAAACCTTTTTTGACAGTGAGCTAAAGCAGAACACCACATATCATTGAATGCCTCAGTGGTTTGATACTCTGGAGACTCTATTCCGTAAGGATCAACATTTACTTCATCAAAATGTTTATCAACAATGTAAGGCGAGGTACCACCTTGAACACCCAAACCATCAATATCAGGTTTATAATAAATACCCCAAATTTTATCTGTAATTAATTTTTTTGTTTTGTCTGAATATAAAGGAGCAGTTGAGTCTACATGTATTACTGGTGGAGCCTTACCATTATTCATTTTTAAAAAATCTGGTTCAACACCAATTACTCCCTCTTGTAACATCCAATAAGTCCACATATCTGTAGTGTGCATTTTTCCATCTTTACCTTTTATGTTAGCAGTTTTTGGAAGCTCAAGCATATTCCAAAAATCTCTTGCCCATGGTCCAGCACCAATGACTACTTGTTCACAATCTATTGTTCCTTTATCAGTCTCAACTCCTGTAACAGCTTTACTATTACTACCTCTTTTAAAACCGTTAACCCTAACACCTTTTATAACTTGGACACCATTTGAAGTAGATTTATTTTCAAGGGCTTTTATAGAGTCTTTATTAAATGCATATCCACCTTTTTTTTCATGAAGAACAGAAGTTATACCTTGGGCCTGCCAGTCATCAAACATACCTTTCATATAATTCATACAATCTTTCTCACCTTCGATAAATTCTGAGTCGTAACCAATTGCTTTTTGTTGTTCATAAATTGTTGCAACATCTTTATGCATGACTTCAGGTGATATTTGTAAATATCCAACTGCATTATATTTAAATGCTTTTGGATCACTCTCCCATACTGAAACAGAATGAGCCATTAATTCTCTCATAGCTGGCTGGAAATAATTATTTCTTATAACTCCACAAGCTATTCCACTAGCTCCAGCAGCAGTATCTTTTTTTTCTAAAACAACAATGTCACCAGGATTTTTGTATTTTTCTGATAATTTCCAGGCAGTGCTTAGCCCGTGAATGCCTCCACCAATAATTACTACTTTAGCTTTATTTGGTATTTTTGACATAATATTTACCAATTGATGAATCAGTAACAAATGCAAAATTCTTATTAAAGTTTATTTTTTACTACTAAAAACTATATATAAAAATAATACGTTAATTTTTTTGTTTAATAAGATTTACTTAAAATTTATAATTTATAATGAGTTTTAAGTATTATAAACCTGCAAAATCAAGACTGCAAAGAAGTGAACTTGCGGTCCCAGGGTCATCTCCAGAAATGTTTGAAAAAGCATTAAATTCTAAAGCCGACTATATTTTTTTAGATTTAGAAGATGCAGTTTCACCGATGGATAAGATTTCAGCTCGACAAAACGTTATCAAAGCTTTGAAAGAAATAAATTGGAGAGAAAAGGGAAAAACAATTTCAGTTCGAATTAATAGTCCAGATACTTATTATATGTATAGAGATCTAATTGACATAGTTGAGGAAGTTGGGGAAAAACTTGATACAATTCTTTTACCTAAAGCCGGTACAGCTAGTGACGTTTATATGATTGATTGTTTATTAACACAAATAGAAACAAGTAAAAAATTAAATAATAAAATAGGAATAGAATGCTTAATTGAAACCGCATTAGGAATGTCAAATATAAAAGAAATTGCGAAGTCAAGTGATAGACTCGAGGCTTTACATTTTGGAGTTGCAGATTATGCTGCAAGTTTAAGGGCAAGAACTGTCGTTATAGGAGGATTGAACCCAGACTATCCAGGTGATCAATGGCATCACGGACTTTCACAATTAGTTATGACATGCAGAGCTTATGGTTTAAGAGCAATTGATGGCCCATTTGGTGATTTCAATGATCCTGATGCTTATATAGAAGCTGCAAAAAGAGGAGCTGCTATTGGTATAGAGGGAAAATGGGCAATACATCCTTCACAAATCGAACTTGCAAATAAAGTTTTTTCTCCTCCTTCATCAGAAGTAACTAAAGCAAAAAGAATTTTAGAAGAACTTGAAAAGGCCGCAAAAGCTGGAAAAGGTGCTGCACAACTTGATGGAAGGATGATAGATGCTGCATCAGCTAGAATGGCAGAAAATATTGTTAATATAGATAAGCAAATAAATAATAAATAAATTATGGATATTCACGAATACCAAGCAAAAGAAATATTATCAAGTTTTGGGGTCACTATACCAAGAGGAGGAATAGTTTACAGTCCAGAGACAGCTGAAAACAAAGCTAGAGAAATTGGTGGATCAAAATGGGTAGTTAAAGCACAAATACACTCAGGCGCAAGAGGTAAAGCGGGTGGAGTGATTGTTTGTAATTCACCTTTAGAGGTTGCTCAAGCGACAGATAAGCTTTTAGGTAAAAAATTAGTTACAAATCAAACTGGCCCCCAAGGAAAAATAGTTAATAGAATTTATATTGAGGAAGCAACTGATATTGAAAAAGAATTATATTTAGGTTTAGTTTTTGATAGAAGTTCAGAAAGTATTATGGTCGTAGCTTCTACTGAAGGAGGAATGAGTGTGGAAGAAATTGCTAAAGAAAAACCAGAGTCAATTATAAGATCAAAAATCGAGGTTGCTGTTGGTATTCAAAGTTTTCAAGCAAGAGAACTTGCTTTTGGATTAGGCATTGAACCAGAATTAATTAGAAGAGCCTCAGAAACTATTGTTGGTTGCGCTAAAGCTTTTAGTGAATTAGATGCTACAATGGTTGAAGTAAATCCTTTGGTAATTTCAAAACAGAAACAGATATTAGCATTAGATTGTAAAATGAGTTTTGATAATAACGCTATGTTTAGAAGAGACAAAGTCTCTGAGCTTAGAGATAAAACTCAAGAGGATGATAAAGAAGTTTATGCGTCTGATAGAGGTCTTAATTATGTAAGTTTAGATGGAAATATTGGAAATATTATTAACGGTGCTGGCCTTGCAATGGCTTCAATGGACATGATTAAATTAGCAGGTGGAGAGCCAGCTAATTTTCTTGACGTAGGTGGGGGAGCAACACCTGAAAAAATAGTAAAAGCTTTTAGACTCATAACTATGGATAAGAAAGTTAAAGTTATTTTAGTAAATATTTTTGCAGGAATTAATAGATGTGATTGGGTTGCTGAAGGAATAGTTCAAGCACTTAAGAAAATAGAAATCAAAGTTCCATTAGTGATAAGATTAGCCGGAACTAACGTTGAGAAGGGAAATAAGATTCTTCGAGACAGTAAATTAAATTATATTGAAGCTAACACTTTAGAGGATGCCGCAAATAAAGCAGTAGCAGCATTAAAGAAATAAAATGGCAGTTATAATTGAAAAAAATACTAAAATTCTTATTCAAGGCTTTACAGGAAAAATGGGAACTTTCCATGCAGAAGAAATGATTAAATATGGATCTAATGTTGTAGGTGGCGTTACACCTGGAAAAGGTGGTCAAAAACATTTAGACAAACCTGTATTTAATACTGTTAAAGATGCAGTAAAACACACTGGTGCAACTGCATCAATATTATTTGTACCACCAGCTTTTGCAGCTGACTCAGCTATGGAAGCAGCAGACGCAGGTATAAAAACTTGTGTAGCTATAGTTGATGGCATTCCATCTCATGACATGATTAGAATTAAAAGATATATGAGAAGGTACTCTAAAAATGAAAAAATGACTTTAGTCGGACCAAATTGCGCTGGAATTATTAGTCCAGGAAAATCTATGCTAGGAATTATGCCAGGTCATATTTATAAAGAGGGAAGAGTTGGAATAATAAGTAGGTCAGGAACTTTAGGTTATGAAGCGGCAGAACAAATGAAAAATTTAGGCATTGGAATTTCGACTAGTGTTGGAATTGGAGGTGATCCAATTAATGGCAGTTCATTTAGAGATATTATTGAAAAATTTGAAACAGATGATGAAACAGATGCAATCTTAATGATTGGTGAAATTGGTGGACCTCAAGAAGTTGCAGCAGGAGAGTTTGCGAAAGAAAATATGAAAAAACCTGTAATTGGATACATAGCAGGTCTTACTGCCCCTAAAGGCAGAGTAATGGGTCATGCTGGCGCTATTGTTTCTGCTTATGGAGAGAGCGCTGTTGAAAAAGTAGAATTGTTAAAAGAATGTGGAGTTACAATATCAAAAAATCCATCTGTTATGGGTGAAACTGTGAAGTCAGTTATAGAAAAACTTTAGTTAAACAGAAATTTCTCTTAACCGTTTTAAATAGTCTTCAAATTCTTTAACAAAACTTCCTGTAGGTTTAATAAACTTTTTCCTTTGATCGTCAGAGGTTTTTTCTAAAATGAAAAAACCTTTTTCACATGCCTCATTAATCATAAGAGCAGATTTTGGTCTTGAGGTTTTGAACAATCGTGTTTTAAGTTCTTCCACAGTTAAGTTTTCTTGAGATTTATAAGCGTTCATTACTAATAACATCATATGATAATGCGAAGGTGATTTTCTGAAAAAATAGTTACTAGACATATGGGACAACTTCATTTGATCTTCCCAAAAATTTAATAAATCTTTAGTATTTTTGGACATTAAGATCTTACTTTTATTTTCTTAGGATCAAAGTGTGGGAACTCAACAATTTTTGCAGAAATTCTTTTTTGATGTCCATCAATTTTTCCAACTTCAACATCTGTTCCAATTTCTGAATATTTATTGTCAATTCTACAAAGAGCAATATTTTTATTTAAAACCGTTGATAAGCATCCACTAGTAATTACACCAACCTGAGATCTTCCTATATGAACACAATCACCGTGACCCGCAGCTTCTTTACCAATTAGCTCTAGACCTACTAATTTTTTTTGTGGATTAGCTTTCCTTTCAATCAAAACACTTTTTCCAATAAAATCATCTTCTTTAGTTTTGAGGGGAACTGTAAAACCTACACCTGCCTCGAAAGGATCTTGCTGTCCATCAAATTCGTTACCAAATAAAACTAGACCTGCTTCAATTCTTAATTTATCTAAAGCTGCAAATCCAGCAGGAATTAAATTTTCCTTTTTTCCTGCCTCCATGAGTTTATCCCAAACCTCTGGCGCATGTTTAGGATGACACCAAACCTCAAAACCTAATTCACCTGTATAACCTGTTCTAGATACAATTAGGGGTATTCCCTGAAGCTCTTCAACTCTACAAATCGTAAATCTAAACCATCCAAGTTCGTCTATTGAAGGTTGAGTGGGGGGTGTAAAAATTAATTTTTTTAATATTTCTCTACTTTTTGGTCCTTGTATTGACACATTACTAATCTGATCAGTAGAATTTTTAATATTTACTTTAAAATTTTTCTTTTTCGCAGTTTCTTTTAACCATTCTCCAGCGTATTCATCACCGCAAATCCATCTAAAACCTGTTTCACTTAATCTAAACAATGTTCCATCATCAAACATCATTCCATTATCATAACACATCGCAGAATAAACAATT
>CVSM01000147.1 GCA_001180065.1 Candidatus Pelagibacter communis | reverse complement strand
GCCAAACCAGACGAAAAATGGGGTGAAGTTCCTTGTGCGTTTATAGAAATGGTAAAAGATAAACCGGTAACAGAAAAAGAGCTAATAAGTTTTTGCAAAGAAACACTTGCAGGCTTTAAAGTGCCAAAACAAGTAATTTTTTGTGATTTACCAAAAACTTCAACTGGTAAAATCCAAAAATTTGAATTAAGAAAAAAATTTTAAAATCTTAAAAAAATGACCAATTATTCAATAGCTAAATCTAGAAGATTAAGAAGTACACCTTATACTTCAAGAATAGAAAGCCAAGGTGTAACGTCTTATACAGTATATAATCATATGATTTTACCAGCTGCATTTGGATCCATTGAGGAATCATATCATCATTTAAAAAAAGATGTTCAAGTTTGGGATGTAGCAGCTGAAAGACAGGTTGAAATTTCTGGAAAAGATTCTGCTGAATTAGTTCAATTAATGACTTGTAGGGATTTGTCTAAATCAAAAGATGGAAGGTGTTATTATTGTCCAATTTTAGACGATCAGGCTGGGATTATTAATGATCCTGTAATTTTAAGATTAAATAAAGATAGATGGTGGATTTCAATTGCAGACTCAGATGTAATATTATTTGCTAAAGGGCTAGCAATAGGTAAAAAATTTGATGTTAAAATATTTGAACCTAAAGTAGATATAATGGCCGTTCAAGGCCCAAAGTCATTTAAACTAATGGAAAAAATTTTTGGAAAAAAAAATTACAGAATTAAAATTTTTTGGTTTCGATTATTTTGATTTTGAAGGAGATAAACATTTAATTGCGAGATCTGGATGGTCTAAACAAGGTGGGTATGAAATATATGTAGAAAATACAAAGTCAGGTTTAAAACTATATGATTATTTATTTAAAATAGGAAAAGAATTTAATATAAGACCTGGTTGTCCAAATCTAATTGAAAGAATTGAAAGCGCTTTGCTATCATATGGAAATGATATGGACAACGGTGACAATCCTTTTGAATGTGGTTTTGATAAATATATTAATTTAGACTCTAATGTAAATTTTTTAGGAAAGGAAAAACTAAAAAAAATTAAAAATGAAGGAATCAAAAAAAAATTAATGGGTGTAAAATTTGATATGGAAAAAATTAGTTTATCAGGCTCGGTAGATTTAAAAGATGAAAAAGATAATGTTATTGGTGAATTGAGGTCTGCTTGTTACTCACCCCATTTTAAAAAGGTAATTGGAATAGCTATGATAAAAAAACCTTTTTGTGAGGCCTCAAAACAGTTCAAAGCTGAGATTAATGCAAATATATGCAATGGAATTGTTTGCGATTTACCTTTCATCTAGTATAAAACTTACATCATGGATATTGCAATTGTTGGAGCTACAGGAAATGTTGGTAGAAAAACACTAGAAGTTCTTGAAAAAAAAAGATCTTTCTATTGATAACTTATATTTATTAGCATCATCGAAAAGTGTAGGAAAAATAATTACTTTTAAAAATAAAAATTTAAAAGTTGAAGATTTAGATAGTTTTGATTTTTCTAAAGTAAGAATTGCTTTTTTTGCAGCAGGAGGAAAAATTTCAGAAAACTTTGTAGAGAAAGCTGCAAAAAATTGTATTGTTATTGACAATTCAAGTAAATACAGAATGGATCCAGAAGTTCCCTTAATTGTTCCTCAAGTAAACTCCAGTGATCTTAAAAATATAAAAAAAAATATTATTGCAAATCCAAATTGTTCTACAGCACAGTTAGTGATTGCTCTCAAACCCTTACATGATTTATTTACAATAGAAAGGATAGTTGTATCTACCTATCAATCTGTTTCTGGAGGTGGCAAAAGTCCTATGGATGAATTAATTGAACAAACAAAATTAGTTTTAGAAGGTAAAAAAGTAAAATCAAAAAATTTTACAAAACAAATAGCATTTAATGCCATTCCTCACATTGATCTATTTTCTGATGATGGTTATACAAAAGAAGAATTGAAGATGGCCAATGAAACAAAAAAAATTTTAGGCTCTGACATTAATTTAACAGCAACATGCGTAAGATTGCCAATATCTGTTTCGCACTCTGAGTCTGTAAACATCAAATTTAAGAAATCATTTACAGTAGATAAAGTAAAAGATGCCCTAGATAATTTTGAAGGATGTAAGGTTATTGATAAAAGAGTTGATGGTGGTTATTCAACACCCTTGGATGCAGAGGGAAAAAATGAAACTTTCATATCCAGAATTAGGCATGATAAAACAATTGAAAATGGATTAAATTTATGGATTGTTTCAGATAATCTTTTACGAGGAGCGGCTTTAAATTCAGTCGAGATTGCAGAAACTTTAATAAAAGAAAAATTTTATGGAAAATAAACAACCCTTATCACCACACATACAAATTTACAGGTGGCACATTTCATCACTAGTTTCTATCTCTCATAGAATAACTGGTATAATTAATATTATTGCTATTACCTTTATTTGTTTATGGACATCGTGTTTATTACTGGGTGAAGCTAACTATCAATTAATAAATTTATTTTTAACATCTTTATTTGGTAAATTTTTTATATTAGCTATTACATGGTCTTTTTCATTTCAGGTATTAAGTGAAATTAGACATTTAATTATGGATCTCGGTTATGGTTATGAATTAAACACTACAAAAATATCTGGCCTATTAGTAATATTTGGGTCAGTAATTTTAACAATAATTTTTTATTTAGTTGGAAATATTTTTCTTTAAGATGATTAATGCTACAAAAAAGTGGATCTTTTTAAAAATTAGTGGAGCAATACTGATTCCATTAATGATTTGGTTCATTTTAAACCTAATCTCAATTTATGATGAAGACTATTTAAATGTAATAAATTTTTTTCAAAATCCATTATCAAAAATGCTTTTTGGAATATTCATTATAAATGCATATTTTTTTTCAGCATTGAGCATAAGTGAAGTTTTTGAAGATTATGTAACAAATGATAAAATCAAAAGTGTCGCAAATAAGCTTTTATACGTTTCTGCTGTGGTAATTCCATTAATTACAATTATATTAATATCTAAATTATGAATTCTTATAAAATAATTGATCACGAATATGACGTAGTAGTATTAGGAGCTGGTGGATCTGGTTTGAGGGCTGCAGTTGGTCTTAGTGAAGCTGGATTAAAAACTGCATGTATTTCAAAAGTGTTTCCTAC
>CVSM01000146.1 GCA_001180065.1 Candidatus Pelagibacter communis | reverse complement strand
AAAACATAAATTTCTTAACTCAACACATTTTTTTTTGTAAATTGGATTATTAGTAGATATCATGCCACCCTCACCTGTAGTTATATGTTTGTTTGCATAAAAACTAAAAGTACTAATATCCCCAAAGGACCCACACATTTTATTTTTATACTTAAGCCCGATTACTTCAGCTGCATCTTCAACAATAATAATTTTTTTATTTTTTAAAATTCTTTTTAATTTATCCATTGGATTTGAGTATCCATATATATGTGTAACAATTATAGCTTTTGTTTTTTTTGTTATTTTGTCTCTTATCTTTTCAATATTCATATTCCAATCTTCAAAATTACAATCGATAGGAACAGGGGTAGCTCCGAGCTTGATAACGGATAGAGCATTAGATATTATTGTAAAATTTGGAATTATTACCTCATCTCCTGGCCTTATATTGATTGCTTTCATCGCAATTTCTAATGCGGCCGTTCCATTAGCGACACTTATTGAATACTTTCTATTAATAAATTTGGAAAATTTTTTTTCGAATAAACTTACTTCAGGACCATCAGCTGATATCCATGAATTTTTCATTACTTTTGAAACATATTTGATATCCTTAATCGTCACATTAGGAATATTTACAGGATAAAACTTTTTCACTTTAATTTAATTTTTTGTGTCTTTAAATTTATGTTTGTCGTAAGATAATTTATAGGGACCCTGTTTAACCTCAATCATTTCTAAATCTTTAAGCACTTTAAAACCATGACCCCCATTCATTAACATAATTATTTCACCTTTAGTTATTTTTTTGCTAAATAAATATTTTTTTCTGTCGTCATAAAAATCTACTTTTAAAGAACCTTTTAGAATGATGAGAACCTCAGTAGTGTACATAATTTTCTTTAATTTTTTTTTATGTGTATGTGGTTGAATGATGTGATTTTTTTTATGTTTCATATAACCAATTTGCTGAGTATCTTTTGGATTTGTAAAGAAAGTTATACCTTTTTTGGATCTATATTTCTTGATTATGATAGCTAGTATTTTTTTTTTGTGTATAATTTTATTTATCATATATATTAATGACTTTTTTACTAAGCCAATTAATTTTACTCATATTTAACAGTTATAAAAATTAAGTGTTTTATACATCTATTATATTCATACAAGAATTTTTAATAAAGATATTTTCTGTAAATATGTAAAATAATTAAATTTATCAATGCTTTTTAAGAAATAATTTTGAAACATTAAATAATGTTCTTAAAATTTCTATTTTAGGTATTTTTGATACACCATGTTCTCTATTTTTAAAATGTATGGGGAACTCAAAAGACTTGAAACCTAGTCTATTAATTCTAATAACAGTTTCCATAAAAAAACTATACCCTTTTGAGTCAACTTGACTAAAAGAAAAATTCTTTAATTTGACTAAATTAAATCCTCTAAATGATGAGGTGAACTCAGTTCCATTAGAATTTAGTATTATTCTTATAAATTTATTACCAACTATGCTGAGTAACAATCTTAATTTTTTCATATCATTTTTACCACCCTTCATGTACCTAGAACCTATAACAAAAGCATTATTATCAAGTAGTTTTATAATATTTGGGATTTCATCGGGATCGTGAGATAAGTCTGCATCCATTGTAATCAGATTTTTGTATTGATGTTTCAACGCAAATTCATAACCAAAAATATGCGCTGTGTTTAGACCTAGCTTACCTCTTCTTCTTTCTAAAAAAACATTACTAAATTTCTTTTTTAATTTTTCTACAATCTTGTAAGTACCATCTGGACTGTTATCATCAACAATAAGTATATCAACATTTAGGTTTAAATTTATTATTTTTTCAATTAATTGAGCTATATTTTTTGACTCATTATAAGTTGCTGTAAATATTAATGTTTTGTTCATCTAAATAATTAAATTATAATAAAACTTTTTTTAATTTTTTATTACATCCCCAAAATTTTTTTGGTTCAAAACTATTGGGATTTTTACCATTCATTTTAATTTTACTAAATTTTTTTCCATCATTGATGTTAATTTTAACAAACTTTTTTAATTTCATAGGTCTTCCAGTGCAAACGTTTAATAGTCCTATATCATCATTTAAATCAATAATTTTTAATATTGATTTACATAAATAATTAATTGGCACAAAGTCTCTTACTAATTCTCCACAGACCTCTAGTTTTTCAATTCTATTTTTTTCATAATCTTTTAGCAATGAAAATAGAGTTTTTCTTTTTTTATTATTCCCGTAAACAAAGAATGGTCTCAACCAGCTTAATTTAAAAGATTTTTTCTTTTTTAATTTGATAATACTTTTAAATAGTTCAAATTTTGCTTTAGCATAGGGAATAATAGGTTTTGGCTTTATACCTTCATTTAATTTTCCTGATATTTTTCCATATTCATAGCAAGTACC
>CVSM01000145.1 GCA_001180065.1 Candidatus Pelagibacter communis | reverse complement strand
AATTCCTTTTTTATAATATTTATGTTTTTTTTTTATTTCGTATCTTAACTTTTTATCTTCAAATGGTAGAGAATTTGGAGCATCACCATAAACCTTATTTGTTGATGTAAAAATAAAAGAGGCTTCTGGACAATATTTTCTAAAAGCCTCTAACAAATTAATTGTTCCTTTTGCATTTATATCAAAATCAGTTATTGGTTCCTTTAAAGCCCAATCATGTGATGGTTGAGCCGCAGTATGAATTATTGCCTTAATTTTATTTTTATATTTTTTAAAAATATTTGTAATTTCCGCTCTATTTCTAATGTCAGTAGTATAATGAGAATATAGTTTATTTTTCTTCAATTCTTTTTCTTTCCATTTATTAGAGCTTTTTTTTCCAAAAAAGTATGATCTCATATCGTTATCAATACCTATTACTTTAATATTTTTTTTTAAAAAATATTCTGAAGTAGAAAAACCTATTAAACCTGTTGATCCAGTTACAATATACATTTAAAATTCAATAAAAATTTTATTAAGTTGAATGTAAATTTCTATAAAAGTTTTATAGGATTTGCAAATTCGTAATTAAAAGCTTCTGCAACAGCTTTATAAGTAACTTGTCCTTTAAATATATTAAGTCCTGCTAAAAAATTTTTGTCTTCGGATAAAGCTTTTTGATACCCTTTGTTTGCTAATTTTACTAAATATGGAAGAGTAGCTTTATTCAAAGCTAAAGTTGATGTTCTTGGCACTCCTCCAGGCATATTTGCTACACAATAATGTACTACATTATCAACTATATAAGTAGGATCACCGTGTGTGGTTGGTTTACTTGTTTCAACACATCCACCTTGATCAATAGCAACATCTACTATTACTGATCCTCTTTTCATTAATTTAAGCATATCTTTAGTAACAAGTTTCGGAGCTTCTGCTCCTGGAATTAAAACTCCACCTACTACTAAATCTGCCTCAGCAACTAGTTTGTTTAAATCTACCTTGTCGCTATGTTCTGGAATAATTTTATTACCAAAAAT
>CVSM01000144.1 GCA_001180065.1 Candidatus Pelagibacter communis | reverse complement strand
GTTTATCCCCATTCCTGGTGCTAGACCAACTGGCCAAGTTTTAGCGTAAAATGCAGCTATAAAACAAGCTAATGCAGCTGCAAGAGCTGTTGCAGTAAAAACACCGCCAAAATCAAAACCACCGTCGGACAATATTACAGGATTTAAAAACATAATATAAGCCATTGTTAAAAAGGTAGATACTCCGGCAATAACCTCTGTTTTAAAATCTGTTTTATATTTTTTATAATTAAAGTAATTATCAAACATTAAACCTCCATTTTTCGTTAGATTATTTGATTCGAATTAAAAAATCTTTTCGGAGTGCAATCTTTTATCTTTAATTGTTATTATTTTTAATAAATTTACAACTTCCAGGTTAATTACTAGCTTAATATTTATGATACATTGCTTTAATGAACTTTAAAAATTTATTCATTTTTTTATCAATTTTTTTTATTTTTTCAGGTTGTCAAACTATAAAAAATAAATCTGACGCGATAGCTGAAAAAGAAAATAAAAAATACGGACAACTAGTTGGAAAAAAATTAAATGAATTAAAAATTGAATTGGGAAATCCTACAGAAGATTATGTAAATGAATCAGGAAACAAGGTTTTAGTTTATGAAACAAAAAAATACGGAATTCCTTGTGAAAGAAAATTTGAAATTAATCAAAAAAATATTATAGAGAGCTTCACATCAAGTGGATGCATTTAAACTTGTGGGGATTTATTCCCCACAAGCAAGGCTAAAATTACTTAATTTCAATAAGTTTTTTCTTTTTGTGCTCAGGTATGATTTTTTCACAAGATATTGTTAAAAGACCATCTTTTAATTCTGCACCATTTACTTTCACATCATCAGCTATTGTAAATGATCTTGCAAATTGTCTTTGAGAAATACCTTTATGAATTATCTCACCATCTGTATTATTTTCGTTTGATTTATTAACTTGTTTTGTTCTCACCGTTAATAAATTATCTTCAAACTCAACTTCAACATCTTTTTTATTAAAACCGGCTAGAGCAACTTCTATTGCATAGTTATCCTTTCCAGTTTTTCTGATATTGTAGGGTGGGTAGTTTGACTGCATAGTCAATGATCCATTTCCTAACATATTTTCAAATTGGTCAAACATATCGTCGAAACCAATTGAAAAAGGTCTTAGTGAGTTAAATATAGATAAATCCTTACTTGTCATATATCCTCCTTTGTTAAGCAAGTTTATTTATTGTGAGCCCCATTAGGCGACTTACACTGTATATATGGTAACTATCTAATTTTTTTCAAGATATTAAATTTAAATTTTTTCGCAAACTTTTAAAATAAAAGCATAGTCGAAAGCTATTTCTTCAATTGCACCATCTCGTCCTGACTTACCTCCATGACCTGCATTCATTTCAGTTTTTAATAATAGTAAATTATTGTCAGTTTTTAAATCTCTTAGTTTAGCAGTAAACTTTGCAGGTTCATCAAACAACACTCTGTTATCACTTAAACTTGTTGTAATTAATATGTGTGGGTAATCCATTTTCTTAATATTATTATATGGAGCATAAGAATATATGTATTCAAAATGATCTTTATTATCTTTTGCATTCCCAAATTCATCAAATTCTCCGACAGTTAAGGGCAAAGAAT
>CVSM01000143.1 GCA_001180065.1 Candidatus Pelagibacter communis | reverse complement strand
AATTCTGCAGAAGAGGCAGGATACAAATTAAATGACGACATGAATGGAGAAGACCAAGAGGGTTTTGGTATGTATGATGTAACAATTCATAAAGGTGAAAGAGCAAGTGCTTCAAAATATTATCTAAATCCCGCTAAAAAAAGAAAGAACTTAAAAATTTTTACTGAGTCTTTTGTAGAAAAAATAATATTCGAAGGAAAAAAAGCAATTGGTATTGAAGTTAAGATTAAAAATAAAGTTGAAAAAATTTATGCAAATAAAGAAGTTATTTTATGTGGTGGTTCAATAAATTCTCCTCAATTATTAATGGTTTCTGGAGTTGGTCCAGCTGATCATTTAAAAGAAAAAGGAATTGAGGTAATTCATAATTTAGAAGGAGTTGGTAAAAATCTTCAAGATCATCTAGAAACTTATATACAACAAGAATGTAAAACACCTGATACTTTATATTCATATGTAAATAAACTAAGAATGTTAAAAATAGGTATCCAGTGGTTTTTAAATAGAAGTGGTCCATGTGCAACTTCCTTCTTAGAGGCTGGAGGATTTTGTAAATCTTCACCAGATAAAGAATATCCCAACATACAATTCCATTTTTTTCCTGCTTTTGTAATCGATCATGGAACAGTAGATCCTGACAGACACGGGTATCAACTTCATGCAAGTTTAAATCAACCTAAAAGTAGAGGTCATATTACTCTCAATAGTTCGAGTCCTTACGATTATCCTAAAATTCAATTCAATTATTTAGAAAATGAGTACGATTTAAATGAAACCGTAAAATGCGTTAAAGTAGCAAGAAAAATATTAAGCCAGAATTCTATGAAACCTTTCGCAGGTAAAGAAATCGGACCTGGGGATAATGCTGAAAATGATGAAGAAATTATTGATTATATTAGATCAAAAGCTGAAACTGCTTATCATCCTTCATGTACTTTAAAGATGGGTGTTGATGATATGGCAGTTGTTGATCAACAATTGAGAATTCACGGTCTAAAAAATATTAGAGTTGCTGATGCCTCTGTAATGCCGGAAATTACAAGTGGAAATCTCAATGCCCCAACTTTAATGATAGGAGAGAGGGCCTCTGATTTCATTACAAATTCATGAACCAAGCACAAAATAATACAAAAGGTATAATTTTTATTTTAATTGGTATGGCATCATTTTCCATTCAAGACTCTTTAATAAAATTTATCTTTAATGACACTGCATTATATGAATTATATTTTGGAAGAACTTTAGTAGCAGCATTATTATTAATTATTTTTTTAAAAGTAACTTCTCAAAAACTTATCTTAAAAACTCACTATCCTTTTTTGACTACTTTAAGAGTAATATGCTTTTTTTTTGGTTTCAGTTTCTTTTACATTTCCTTAACTTTTATGTCACTCGCCATGGCAAATGCTTTATTTTTTTCAAGCCCTTTTTTTGTATCTATTCTAGCTATAATTTTTCTCAAAGAAAAAGTTGGTATAAGAAGATGGCTAGGAATTGTTACAGGATTTTTAGGAGTAATTATTGTTTTAGATCCAAGTTTTGATGATTTTAATTATATGAAACTTGCACCTGTTGCATGTGCATTATTTTATGCAATTTCAATGACTATTACTAAATATACCTCAAAAAAAGATAGTGTTTATACCCAAATGGCTCATTTATATATAGGTGCCATATTAATTAGTGTAATTTTTTTTATTTTCACTGGAAAAGGACAATTAAATATTTACTCTGATCCGACTTTTCAGTTTATTTTTCGAGAATGGTTTACTAATCCAGATTATGCTTGGCCATTTATTGTAGCAATGGGTTTTGTAGCATCATTCTCTTTTTATTGTGTTTTTTCTGCTTATTCTGTTGCCTCTCCTCCCGTTGTTTCATTGTATGAATACTCATTAATTATATGGGCAATTTTGATTGGTTATTTTTTATTTAATGATATTCCAACTCCTAGAACATTTTTAGGTGTTTTTTTAATTATTGGTGCAGGGATATATATTTATATGAGAGAAAAAGCTCGTGATCAAATGATTGTGTCGGATACACCAAATAGATAAATTTCTTTTAATTTATTAAACTTCTAATTATTAAATGAATGTTTACTTTTAGGAAATCTTTTTTTTAAAACTTCTAATTTATATCTTTTGACAGCAGAATTAATGATTTGATTTACATTTGCATATTTCTTTACGAATCTTAATTTACTTTGACTTAAACCAATTAAATCATCAATTACTAAGACCTGACCATCGCAATTGACGGACGAACCGATACCTATAGTAATAATATTTAATTGTTCGGTAATCTTTTTAGCTAACTTAGTTTCGATACATTCTAATACCACTGAAAAAATACCTGCCTTTTCTAATAATTTTGCTTCATTTAAAATCCTATTTCGTTCTGATAATTTTTTGCCCTTGTAAGTAAATTTTTTTTCAGTTTGAGGTAAAATACCCAAATGTCCCATTACTGGAATTTTATTTTTAACAAGAGATTTGACTATAGAAATAATTTTTTTTCCTCCCTCTAATTTAACTGCATCACATTTTGTTTTTTTCATCATCAATTTTGCATTCTTAAGAGCCTCTTTTGGATTTCGATATGTGTTATATGGCATATCAACCACCATCAAAGATCTCTTTACCCCAAGCCTTACACTTTTTGAATGATTAATCATTGTATTTAAAGTCACCTCTTTTGTGGAACTATAATTATAGAGAACTGACCCTAAAGAATCTCCTACTAAAACAAGATCACAATGTTTATCTAAAATTGATGCAACATTTTTTGAGTAAGCAGTAAGACAAGTGATTTTAGATTTATTTTTTTTATTAAGAAATTTTTTTATTTTTTTATTCATTTACTCTAACTCGATAGTGCTTGGAGGTTTTGAAGTTATATCATAAACTACCCTATTAATGCCTCTAATACTATTCACTATTTTATTTGAAATTTCTTGTATAAATGATTTTTTAAATTCATAAAAATCTGCAGTCATACCATCTTCGGAGGTTATTGCTCTTAGCAAGCAAAGATATTCATAAGTTCTATTATCACCCATCACTCCAACTGTTTTGACTGGAAGTAACGCTGCGTAAGCTTGCCAAATTTTATGATATAAATTGTGATCTCTCAAAGCTTGAATAAAGTAGTGATCAGCTTCTTTTAAAATATTTATTTTTTCTTTTGTTATTATTCCAGGCATTCTTATTGCTAGTCCAGGTCCAGGAAACGGGTGTCTAGAAATAATCTCTTTACTTAGGTTCAACTCTAATCCTAGTTTTCTTACTTCGTCCTTGAATAAAAATTTTAACGGCTCTACTAATTTAAGCTTCATTTTTTTGGGTAAGCCCCCGACATTATGATGAGATTTTATTTTAGATGTTTGACTTCCAGTAACTGATTTGCTTTCTATCAAATCGGGATAAAGTGTTCCTTGAGCCAGAAATTTTACATTTTTTATTTTTTTAGCGTATCGCTCAAATATCTTGATAAATAAATTTCCTATTATTTTTCTTTTTTTTTCTGGGTCTGAGATATTTGATAATTTTTTTACAAACTCTTTCTCAGCATTTACATAAGTAAGATTAATCTTTAACCTTTTTTTAAATGTTGCAACAACTTGTTTCTCCTCATTTTTTCTTAAAAGCCCTGTATTTACAAAAATACAGTGTAAATTTTTACCAATTGCTTTATTTAATAATTGAGCAACGACACTACTATCTACTCCACCAGATAAAGCGCAAATGACTTTATTATTTCCTACCATTGTTCTTACATCTTTGATTAATTTAATTTTTTGATCTTTAGATGACCAATTTTTTTTCATTTTACATATCAAAAATATAAAATTACTTATTAGTTTTTTTCCATTCTCAGTATGAGTAACCTCTGGATGAAATTGAACTCCATAATAATTTTTAGATTTGTTTTCTACTAATGCAAACTTTGAATTTTGGCTTGAGGCAACTACTTTAAAATTTTTAGGTAATTTTGAAACTTGATCTGCATGACTCATCCAAACTTTAATTGTTTTTTTTTTCTTAAAGAAATTTTTAATTAAAAGACTATTATTTTTTTTTGAAATATTGGCTAAACCAAATTCCCTATGTTTTGACTGTTTTACTTTTCCACCATTTAATTTTGATAATATTTGATGTCCAAAACAGATACCCAAAACAGGAACTCCTTTTTGAATTATTCTTTTATCAAATGAATATTTTTTAATTTCATAAACATTTAATGGACCTCCAGACAAGATAATTCCTTTTACCAAACTATCAATATTTTTATTTTTAACTTTTTTATGACTGATAATTTCACAAAAAATTCCTAACTCTCTTATTCGTCTGGCAATTAATTGTGTAAATTGAGAACCAAAATCGACTATTAAAATTTTATTCAAGTTATGATCAAGACTCATTTTTTGGTTCTAAGTTTGCTAAAGAGTCTAAGATATTTTTATTTTCTTCACATAAATTTTTGCAAACTTTAATAAAATTTTCTGACAAATCTTTTACTTTCAAGTAATTTGATTTTTCTAAAGCTATTTTCATCAACATCAAAATTGCTTCTTCATTTTTTGGTTCAATTAACAAAGTTGCTTCTAAGTTCTTTTCTTCTTTTATTTGATTTTTTTCCTGATTATAAATTTTTGCCAAATACAAATACGAATTAGAGTGTTTTGGATTAAAAACAATACTTCTTTCGAACATAAATCGAGCATCTTCAAACTTCTCTTTATTATACAATTCTAAACCTCTGTTAAAAAAATTTTCATCACTTAAAGAAAAACTGAAAACATTTATCAGTAAATAAAAAAGTATGGTTATTTTAAATATTTTTTTCATTAGTATTTATTATCACTTTTGATTATATCGACATTGTGGACCATACTCTCATAAAAGCCCGCCTTCGTAATCTTAACAAACTGTGGTTTTTCTCGTAAATATTTAATCTGTTTTGATCCCAAGTATCCCATAGATGATTTTAGTCCTCCAATTAACTTAAAAATTATATTATCAACTTTCCCTTTATATTTTGCAAATCCTTCTACTCCTTCAGGGACGTATTTAGATGTATCTTTTTGTTTTGATTGAAAGTATCGATCAGCAGATCCTTTGTTCATAGCACCAACTGAGCCCATACCTCTAAAATTTTTGAATAGTTTACCATTTCGCTTGATTAATTTTCCTGGCGCTTCATCTGTACCTGCAAACAATGAGCCAATCATGACTGCATCAGCTCCTGCAGCAAATGCTTTTGCTAAATCACCTGAATATTTAATTCCACCATCAGAGATAATTTTTACATTTTTATTTTTTATTCCTTTTCTAACTTCCAGTATTGCACTCAGTTGGGGAACGCCAATACCTGCAACTAATCTAGTAGTACATATTGAACCTGGTCCAATACCAACTTTAATGACGTCAACACCGAGTTTTAATAAAAATTTTGCTGCAGAGGGTGTTGCAATATTTCCAGCACAAAGAACAGTTTTTTTATTTTTAGTTTTTTTAATAAACTTTATAATTTCAGAAACTTTTTTTGTATGTGCGTGAGCAGTATCAACTACAATCATATCGATCTTTTCTTTCAATACTGCCTCTGCTCTTTTAAATTCACTTGGTCCTGCCCCAACAGCTGCACCTACTAGAAGTTTTTGTTTTTTTACTTTTTTGATTTCAAAAATTTGTTTTTTTATATCTAAATTTCTATGAATAATTCCTATACCACCTGCTTTTGCGATAGCGATTGCCATTTTGCTTTCAGTTACCGTATCCATTGCCGAGGATAACAAAGGTATTTTTAATTTAAGATGATTTGTAAGTTTAATACTAGTATCGACTTCTGAGGGCAATATTTCAGAGTACTTGGGCGCTAGTGTTACATCATCAAAGGTAAGTGCTTCTTTTATAGGAACCATGATCATTTATATATGATTCCTTTAAAATTAAAAGAAACTATCTTAGATTTTTACAAATTATAAAACTTTCTTTTGAATCTTTTCTACTTGATTTAGGTTTAAAAACCTTGACTTCTTTAAAAATTTTTTTTGCTAGTGCGACAATTTCATTAAAAGTACTACCCATAAATATTTTTGAAATAAAAAAACCTTTTTCTGAAATTACATCTTTTGAAAAAATCATAGCCTCTTTACATAGTTCACCAGTTTGAATTGAGTCGATATTCTTGATTCCAGTCGTATTTACTGCCATGTCAGACATAACTACATCAGGTTTTTTTTTAATATAATCTTTAATCAGATTTTGCGTTTCGGTAGAGGTAAAATCTCCCTGGACTTGTAGTGTATTATCTATATTTTCCATTTTTTTTAAATCTATAGAAATTATCTTTCCACTTTTAACTACTTTTGAAACATACTGAGACCAACTTCCAGGAGCGGCCCCAATATCTATTATTGACATTCCTCCTTTAAAAATTTTAAATTTTTCATCTATCTCTTTAATTTTATAGGCTGACCTAGCTCTGTAACCATCAATCTTTGATTGACGTACATAAGTATCACGTCTTTGTTTGTTTACCCAATTTTTTGAAATTTTATTTTTTTTCAATTAAGTATTATATCTTAAACTTTTAAATATTTTATTTTTGTCTAAAGTTTCCAATTCTATTTTAATACTTTTATCCATTCGCATATCTTTACCATCTTTCCAAATACCTGCTGCAAGATGTATTATGCCAATTTTATAGTTTGGTAAGAATGGCTCAACAAATGTGCTTTGTTTTTCATCATATTTTGGAAGTAAATTACTTGTTATCCAGTTACAATTTAAAGGAAGAAATTCTGTTTCTAAATCATCAATATAAACAGACATGTTGATAGCCAATCCCTCAGATCCAAAAATGTTTCCTGCTTTTAAAGTTTTCGATAAATTATTTTGCCAAACAGCCCATCCTTTAGAATTTTTTTCTAGAGAGAAAACTCCAATATTAATGTGTGGTGCAAAAGCTAATTTTCTAGCATCTGCATAATTAATTTTAGATTTTACAGCATGTTTAAAATTTTGAGACTTTATTAGTGCCAACTTTCCAAAAAGCCAATTTACTTTTGAGGTAATTTTATATCCTGGGCCAATTGTTTGTGTAATCCCTAGTTTTCCATTGTCACACGCCTTTAAATATAGCTCTATACAATTCCAATCATTTACCCACGCATCACAGTCAATCCACAGATACTTATCGTAGTTAGGAAAATATTTAGGCAAAAAAGCTCTTGAGACCTGACTTTTTAACCACTCTTTACCTTTAACTTTGTTATCAGGTACTTGAATATCCCATTCAGCTTTTTTAATTTCATCTACTTTTTTTGATAAAATATCTTTTTGATCTTGTTTTAATCCTGCATCCAAAATACAGATGGCAACACCTGCACTCTCTTTAAATCTTTTTATTGAGTCAACTAGTTCATCTAGTAAAGGAAAATAATTAGCATCGGCTAAAGAAACAATTACATTTTTTTTCATTAAAGTACGTCTTCAAGATCATCTTCGTCTTGAATTTTGTCATTTTCATGTTGTTTCTTTATTTTTTGAAAATGAAAAAAGCTGATTGGTAATAAAAGTACATAAATAGCGGCACTAATTGCAATTACATTGAAAGTATAAATCAACAAAAGACCAAAAAATAAAACTATTCCAAATAAAAGAAATATTGTTGTTTTTCTGGGTATGACTATTTTTTTAAAAGAGTAACTAGGAAATTTACTAATAAGTAAAAAAGAAGTTATAATAAAAAAAAATGGTACTATTAAATCATAATTTAATTGAATAAAATTAAATCCACTTAAACTAATTATTAAAGGTGTTAAAACTAAAATTCCTCCAGCTGGTGATGGAACTCCTTCAAAAAAATTGTCCCTCCATGAAGGTTCCTGATTTGAATTAATGTTAAACCTCGCTAAACGTAGTGCAACACAAATTACATAAACCAAACATAGCAACCAACCAAATCTTCCTAAAGTATTAAGTTTCCAGAAATACATTATGAATGCTGGTGCCACTCCAAAACTTATCATATCAGTTAGCGAGTCTAATTCTTTTCCAACTTTGGAAGTACCTTTGATTAATCTAGCTATTCTTCCATCAAGTCCATCAATTAAAGCAGCGAAGAGGATAGCTATAATTGCAATTTCAAATCTACCATCAAGGGCAAACCTTATTGACGTTAAACCAATACACACTCCTATTAATGTAAGCATATTAGGCAAGATCATTCTCGCTCTTTTTTTGTCTGCTACAATCTTTAAGTTATTTTTTGGTTGTTCCATTTTATTTTTTAGCTAACAGTGTTTCACCTGAGATAGCTTTTTGACCCACTTTTACTAATGGTTGATAATTTTCATAAAACACATCTGCTCTACTTCCAAACCTTATCATTCCAATTCTATCACCTTGTTTTAACTCTTGATCTTTATTGGATTCACAAACTATTCTTCTTGCAACAAGACCAGCTATTTGCACAACTATAATATCGTTATTATCTGTATCTTTAATTTTAAAATAATTTCTCTCATTATCTTCACTTGCTTTATCGAGAGAAGCGTTAAAAAATTTTCCGGGCTTATATAAAATTTCTTCAATTTTTCCAGCACACGGTGTCCTGTTAACATGACAATCAAAAACGTTCATAAAAACACTAATTTTATTAAATTTTTTATTTTCTAAACCTAATTCTTTAGGACCGTCAACCTCTTCGACTTTTATAATCTCTCCATCAGCGGGACTAACTAAATAATTATTGTCTTCGATAATAACTCTTTCAGGATCTCTAAAAAAATAATAGACCCAGATTGTTAAAACTAAACCAATTAAGCCCAAAAAATTACTTAAGCTATAAAGTATGATTGTAACAATTCCTGCAATAACTAGGAACTTGTATCCCTCTGCGTGAATTTTTGGAAATATCTTGTTAAACATGTTCTTCTATTTGATAATTTTTCATTAATATGTATATAAAATTACGAAATTCAATTATTAAGATAAAATTAAAGTGAGCAAAATTACCGTAAAAAACCCCATTGTAGAGTTAGATGGTGATGAAATGACCAGAATAATCTGGGAATTTATTAAAAAAAAATTAATTCTTCCTTATCTTGATATCGGGATTGAATACTACGATTTAGGTATGAAAAGTAGAGATAATACTGATGACCAAATTACAATAGACTCTGCGAATGCAATTAAAAAAATCGGTGTGGGTATAAAATGTGCAACTATTACCCCTGATGAAGCAAGAGTTGAGGAATTTAATTTGAAAAAAATGTGGAGATCCCCAAATGGAACAATAAGAAATATTATTGGTGGAACTGTTTTTAGAGAGCCAATCATTTGTTCGAATATTCCAAAATTAGTACCTTCATGGTCAGATCCGGTTGTAATTGGTAGACATGCTTTTGGAGATCAGTACAGAGCAACTGATTTTAAAGTTCCAGGTAAAGGAAAAATGGAAGTCAAATGGACCTCAGAGGATGGTAAGGATGAAATTAAATATGAGGTATTTAATTTTACTGGCCCAGGTGTAGCTCTATCAATGTATAATCTTGATAAATCAATTGAAGATTTTGCAAGATCTTGTTTTAGCTATGGCATTATAAAAAAATGGCCAGTTTATCTTTCTACTAAAAATACAATTTTAAAGAAATATGATGGAAGATTCAAAGATATATTTGAAGATGTATTTAATAAAGAATTTAAAAAGAAATTTGATGAATTAAAAATTACTTATGAACATAGACTTATTGACGACATGGTAGCGTGTGCAATGAAGTGGAGTGGAAAATATATTTGGGCTTGTAAAAATTATGATGGCGATGTTCAATCTGATACCATGGCTCAAGGCTATGGCTCATTAGGATTAATGACAAGCACTTTGTTAACACCAGACGGTAAAGTAATGGAAGCAGAAGCTGCACACGGAACAGTTACAAGACACTTTAGAATGCATCAACAAGGTAAAGAAACTTCTACAAATCCAATTGCATCAATTTTTGCTTGGACTAGAGGATTAGCGCACCGAGGTAAATTAGATGAAAATAATGAATTAATAAAATTTGCAAAAACAATAGAAAATGTTTGTATTGAATGTGTTGAGAGTGGATATATGACAAAAGACTTAGCGATATTAATTGGTCCTTCAAGTAAATATCTTACAACAAATCAATTTTTAGATGTTTTGGATAAAAATTTAAAAAAGAAACTAAATTAAATCTTTTAATTTTTTGAAGGCTTCATCAATCTTACTACTATCTTGACCCCCTGCTTGAGCAAAATCTTTTCTTCCACCACCACCTTTTCCACCAATAGTTTCTGATCCCAATTTTGCAAATTTTACAGCATCATACTTATTAACTAATTTATCAGTAATACCTACTGCTAAACCAACTTTATCTTCGTTACTTGCAAAAACAATTACTATACCATCACCTAATTCTTTTTTGCCATTATCAACTAATTTTCTTAAATCTTTAGGAGGTAAATCTTGTACTTTTTGAAATCTAACTTTTATATTATTTATCTGGTCATCTTTAATAATATTTTTAGTTTTATCCTGAAGAACCGAACTCACATTCAATTGTTCAAGTTGTCTTGAAAGATTTTTTATAATTTCTTTTAAATCTTTATTATCAACCTTTGGTTTGCCTCCAAGTTTTATTATTTGAGATGATAACTCCTTAATAGTTTCTTCATCTTTTTGAGTAGATAAAGTTGATAATTTTTCTTTATTCTTAATATAATCCTCAAGTTGTTTATCTCTTAGAGCCTCTACTCTTCTAACACCTGCAGCAATAGAAGATTGACTTACAGTTTTAAATTTTCCAATATCTCCAGTGTTTTTGACGTGAGTTCCCCCACACAATTCTGTTGAAAAATATGCCTCTTTTTCTTTACCCATAGATACAACACGGACTTCTTCTCCATATTTTTCTCCGAAGAAGGCAAGTGCACCTTTTTCTATAGCTGCTTTTGGTGTCATAATTCTTGTTGTTACCTCAGAACTATTTGAAACATATTCATTAACTAATTTATCTATAGTCTCTAACTCTTCATTAGTAATTGGTTTCATATGACTAAAATCAAATCTTAACCTATCTGGAGCAACTAAAGATCCTTTTTGCATAACATGTTTACCTAAGGTTCTTCTTAAGGACTCGTGAAGTAAGTGTGTAGCAGAATGGTAAGCTTTTAAATTATCCCTTCTCTCAACATCTATTTTCATCTCTACTACATCATTAATTTTTATTTCACCAGTTTTCAAAGATCCGTAATGAACAAATAAGTCTCCAAGTTTTTTTTGTGTATCCTCCACCTCAAAAACAGAGTTGCCTGAGACAATTGTTCCTTTATCTCCAAGTTGACCTCCTGACTCTCCATAAAAAGGAGTTTGATTTGTAATGATCATTCCTTCTTCGCCATTAGACAAAGATTTCGTTTCTTTATTATTTTTAACAAGATTTAATACAATACCTTCAGACTGATTAGACTCGTAACCTAAAAATTCTGTAGGACCAGTTTTATCTTTAATTGAAAACCAAATCGCTTCCTCAGAACTATCTCCAGATCCTTTCCAATTCTTTTTTGCAAGTTCTTTGCTTTTTTTCATCAATTCATCAAATTTCTTATGGTCAACTTTCAATGATTTGTTTTTTAAAATATCTTCTGTGAGATCTAATGGAAAACCATAGGTGTCATATAATTTGAAAGCGACATCCCCAGGTAAAACTTTGTCTATTTTTGCGATTTCATAATTTAAAATTTTGATACCTCTATCAAGTAAGACTAAAAATTTTTCCTCCTCCATTCTTAAAGTTTCTTTAATTAAAGATTGAGACCTTTCAAGCTCTGGATAATTTCCTGACATCTCCTTTTTTAACGAGTCAAAAATTTTATAAAAAATAGGTTCTTTAGATCCTAACAAATGAGAATGTCTCATTCCTCTTCTCATAATTCTTCTTAGAACATACCCACGACCTTCATTTGAAGGTAAAACTCCTTCGGCCAAAAGAAATGAGCTTGCTCTTAAGTGATCAGCAATTACTCTAAAACTTGATATATTTTTATCTTCTTGTTTGACTTTTGTAGCTTCAGATATCGAGCTGATTAATTTCTTAAAGTGATCAGTTTGATAATTATCATGTGTGCCTTGTAAAAGAGCTGCAATCCTCTCTAATCCCATTCCTGTATCAACAGAAGGTTTTGGTAAATCTATTCTTTTTTCCTTTGAGACTTGCTCATACTGCATAAAGACCAAGTTCCAAATTTCAATAAAACGATCTCCGTCCTGATCTTTAGTTCCAGGTAGTCCACCTTTTAGATGATCTCCATGATCATAAAATATTTCTGAGCAAGGACCACAAGGACCAGTCTCACCCATTGACCAAAAATTATCAGATGTTGCAATTCTAATTATTCTATTATCGCTAAAACCCGCTATTTTCTTCCAAAAATTAAATGCTTCATCATCTTCATGAAAAACTGTTACATAAAGCCTATTTTTATCTAACCCAAAATCTTTGGTAATTAAATTCCATGCGAGTTCTATTCCTCTTTCTTTGAAATAATCTCCAAAAGAAAAGTTTCCCAACATTTCAAAAAAAGTATGGTGTCTTGGAGTATAACCAACATTTTCTAAATCATTATGTTTGCCACCTGCTCTAACACATTTTTGTGAAGTTGTTGCTCTTTGATAATCTCTTTTTTCTAAACCAGTAAAAACATTTTTAAATTGAACCATTCCTGAATTTGCAAACATTAAAGTTGGATCGTTATTTGGAACTAAATTACTAGACTCAACAATCTTATGATCGTTTTTCTCAAAGTATTTAAGAAACGTACTTCTTATTTCATTTAATGAATTGTCCGCCATATTTTTAAAATACAGCTTTTTTGTTCTATGTCTAGATAACGATAAGGGGGAAAGGCGCTTATAATAAGCGCCTTTATAATTTAAAGATGACCTTTAATTTTAGTTCTTTTTAGCTGGAGCAGCATCTTTGCTAGCTTCTTCTTTTTCAGCTACTTTCTTCTCTTTTTCAATCTTTTCAGGACTTAATGGATTTCCTTCAATTTTCTTTGAAATCACACCAGCTTTTTCTCTAATTGCCATTTCTATTTCTGCAGCAACTTTAGGATTTTGTGCAAGATAAGTTTTTGCGTTTTCTCTACCTTGTCCAATTTTCTCACCTTTATAAGCATACCAAGCTCCTGATTTTTCAATTATATCGGCCTTAGCACCTAGATCGACTAACTCACCCATTTTGCTAATACCTCTTCCATACATCAAATCAAATTCAACAACTTTAAATGGTGGTGCTACTTTATTTTTAACTACTTTTACTCTTGTAGTATTTCCAATAATTTCATCTTTATCTTTAATGGCACCAATTCTTCTAATATCCATTCTTACAGATGAATAAAACTTAAGTGCATTACCACCTGATGTTGTTTCTGGACTTCCAAACATAACTCCAATTTTCATTCTAATTTGGTTAATGAAAATCATCATTGTATTTGTATTTGAAATAGAACCAGTTAATTTTCTTAAAGCCTGACTCATTAATCTTGACTGAAGACCGACATGATGATCTCCCATTTCACCTTCAATTTCAGCTTTTGGAGTTAAAGCTGCAACTGAGTCAATTACGATAACTGAAATAGAGCCTGATTTTACTAGTGTATCAGCAATTTCTAAAGCTTGCTCACCAGCGTCTGGTTGAGAAATTAGAAGCTCTTCAGTATTCACTCCTAATTTTTTTGCATAAACTGGGTCTAAAGCATGCTCCGCATCAACGAATGCACAAATTCCACCAGCCTTTTGAGCTTCGGCCACAACTTGTAATGCTAATGTTGTTTTTCCAGATGACTCTGGTCCGTAAACTTCAATAATTCTTCCTTTAGGTAAACCACCTATTCCTAAAGCCAAATCTAAACTTAAAGAACCTGTAGATATCGACTCGATATCCATAGCTCTTTTTTCGCCTAGCTTCATAACTGAACCTTTTCCGAAGTTGTCAGTTATCTGGCTAATCGCAGCATCTAATGCTTTGTTCTTTTCTTTAATATCCATTTCTTGATCTTTAGTAGATTTAACTACTTTTAAGTTATTTTTCGTCATTTTTAGCCCTTTTTTTTAATATTTTTAACTCTCGAATCATAGATTAAATGTACACATTTTGTTCTCATTGGCAAGTTCTAAATTATTCATGTTTAAAAAAGCCCAAAGTTATCTGATTTTTAGGTATTCACTATTCAATAAACCAACCGATTTTAGGAGATTGAATTGTGAAAGAATGAAATTTCTTTCGGAGTCAGCAAGTGAAATTTGGGCGTTTAATAATAGAGAGTTAGATTGAATAACTTCTAGTGTTGTTCTGTCTGAGCCACTATTGTATTCTGCAACAATTCCTTCATTTGCGATCTCAGCAGCGTTAACTTGTGCTCGTACAGAATTTAATAAGCTTTTATTTGATTGATAGTTAGACCAAGCACTAGCAACATCTGTTTGATTTTTTGTTGTCATGTTATCAAGTAATAAATTTTTTTGTAATTCTAAACTTTTTGATTTTTTTAAATTTGCATAATTTTTTCCTCCCGAAAAAAAGGGCCAGGTCACTGTAGCTTTCAAAGTATCCTGTTCTTTTTCGTCATAAGTAGAGCTTAAATCATCTGTTTTAGATCTATCAAAAGATAAGGTTGCTGTTGGGGCTAAATCTGACCGAGCACTTGAAGTATCTTTTTTTGATTGTTCGTATTCTAACTTAGCAATTATTAAATCTGGATTATTTTTTTCTGAAAGTTCTATAGCCGAATTTAATTCAATTGGTAAGCTTGCTTGAAATATTGATGATTTTTTTAATAATTCTGGATCATTTAATTTACCGATTACATTTTCATAATTAAGTTTACTTGTTAAAAAATTATTTTCTGCTTGAATTAATTTTGCTTGAGCTCCAGCTAATGAAGATTCTGATTGAGCTACATCTGACAATGAGATATTACCTCTCTCTAAACGAATTCTATCTGTTTCTACTTGTCTATCTAATAAATTAACATTAGATCTATTAATTTTAAGTTTTTCATTAGCAGTTATTAAACCAGTATAAGCTTCGATTGATTTGTATAAAATGTCTTGTTCTTTTTTTAAAAGTTTTGCTCTAGCTAATTCAATACCAATTTTACTTTTTTTTAACTCAGCACTTCTTCCAAAGTCAATGAGTGTTTGAGTTATAGTGATTGATTGGACTGTAGGGTCTACATCGGTTATTGTAGCGTTTGATCCATTTCTATTTGTTAATTTATCAGTATCTTCTTGGCTCTTACTTCCACTTAAAGTAACTGAAGGAAAGTAAGAACTTGCTGAAATTTTATACTCTTGTTCCGAAATATTTAGACTTTCTCTTTCAGCATTTAATTCTGGATTATTATTATATGTTTTTTTAAGTGCATCAGAAAAGGTCTCAGCATTTACATTTGTAAATAAAAATAAACTCACCGAAATAAATAATATAAATTTTTTCATTATCTTTTGTATACTGCAGATTTAATTTGATGGTTACTGTTTAAATTGATTATAATTGATGCATATTTAGGCGTATGTCTAAACATGTTTTGCGTAATTCTTTGATACGTTTGCATAAAACTTAATACATCGGCCTTACTCATTATTTTTGAATTAGAATTTTTCTTACTTTTTATCCAAAGTTTTCTCTCTTGTTTTAATCTCCATTTTTGTAACAAACTAAAATCCTTGGCTTTTAAATAAATTAAGCAATTTAACTGAGAATATAATTTTTTATACTTTGATTTCAATTGATTATTAACAAATTTTCTCCAAATATGTTTTTGGTCTTTAATTTTTTCCATTTTGTTAATTGTTTTTTTTAAAGTGTTTCTTTTTTCAGATTTTGCTCCAACACACCAACCTTCAAAAATAATTACATCAGGTCTCTTTTTTAAATCATACCATTTTTTTTTATTAAATCTGTCATCGATAGCTTTATTAAATGTTGGTAATTTTAATCTTTTGAATTTCTTACTTTTTACATTTTTGAAGAAATTTAGCATCATATTAATATCGTGGGTTCCAGGAACTCCTCTTGTTAAAAGCATAGGATGAACTCTTTTTGATAAGCTTATTCGCTCTTTTCTTGTTTTATAAAAATCATCTATTGAAATTCTGAAAACATTTAATTTAAAGTATTTGCTTAAAATTATTTTAATTAAAGAGCTTGTTGTTGTTTTACCTGTACCCTGCCCCCCAGCTAAACCAACAAAATAGGGTTTTTTTTTATCAGCTTTTTTATTTATCCAAAAACACAGCGGAATTAAAAAAGTCTTTATCATTCGTTCTTTATTCTTAAATTTATCGGCTTTTGTCTCTTGAGATTTGATAAATTTTAAACAATCCTTTTTTACTTTATCAAAGCATAAGCTGAATTGTTGCATGAAAATTATTTTTTATCTAAAGGATGATTTTGACCATCGTTTACTGGTACATCTTTCATTTCAAAAGTATTTATTTCATCAACACACCCAACATTAAATCCTGTCATAGCTGGGTTAATTCTTGGATTATGATGAGTATAAATTCCACAATCAGAACAAAAATAATGTTTAGCAACTTTAGAATGGAACTGGTAGAGTTTTAATTTATCTTCACCTTTTACAACTTTAAAATCTTCATTTTTTACCATCGACATAATTGCTCCTTTTCTTTTACAAATAGAACAATTGCATTTTATTACTTTAGCTAAATCTCCATCTAAATTTATTTCAGCCTCTACAGCTCCACAATGACATACTAGTTTTTTCACTATTCTCCCCATTTACCATGAAACTCATAAACTACCGCAGGTTCATCACCTACCACCCAACCATCATGACCTGGTTCTATTGAATATGCATCACCAGCTTTATAAGTTAATTCAGTTCCATCATCATGTTTTGCGCAGACCGCTCCTGAAACAATTACTCCAAGATGTTTTGCTTTACAGCTATCTGTGCCAACTGTTGGCTTAATGTCTTGTGACCATTTCCAACCTGGTTGCAGAACTAATCTCATAACTCTTTGATCTCCTACTTTTACAATATCTATTTTAGCATTTTTAAAATTCGTATTACTTTCGTCTGGATTATCAAAAGTTTTGACTTCAATTGAACTCATTATTTCTCTCCTTTTATAATTTAATTAGAATTTAAAACTATCCTTGGTTGAAGTTATCCACAAGCATACAAAATATAGCTTTGATGTTCACGTTTTGATTCACTTTTGATTCAATTACGGACTCAAAATACAACCTCTTGCGTGCATTGTATAAATGGGCTATAAATAAGAACAAAACAAGAACATGAAACTAACTATTCCCTATTATCTGCATAAAGCTGGTGCTGGTTTCCCATCACCTGCCACTGATTATATCGAAGAAGACATCGATCTGAACATGCATTTAATCAAAAATGTTCCGGCCACTTTCATCATCAGAGTGCAGGGAAAATCGATGGTCGATGTTGGGATTAATGATGGAGATTTATTGGTTGTCGATAAAAGTTTAAAACCAAAAAACTTTTCGACTGTTATTGCAAATGTTCATGATGAACTTGTAGTCAAAACTTTAGTTCAAGAAAGAGATAAAAAGTTTCTATCATCTGGCTCTAAAGATTTTTCTAATAGAATTTTAATTAATGAAGAAGAAGATATTTTTATTTGGGGGGTTGTGACCTATGTCATCCATTCAACGTACTAAAAAAATAGGATTGGTTGATTGTAATTCTTTCTATGTTTCGTGTGAAAGATTATTCAATCCAAGAATAAGAAAGAAACCAGTTGTGGTTTTATCTAATAATGATGGTTGTATTATTTCTAGATCTAATGAAGCAAAAGCTCTAGGAATTAAAATGGGAGAACCATATTTTAAAGCAAAAGATATTATTATTAAAAATAAAGTTGAAGTTTTTTCATCGAATTATTCTTTATATGGGGATTTATCTAGAAGGGTAATGAGAACTCTGAAAAGATTTAATACAGAAATAGAAGTATACTCAATCGATGAAGCATTTATAGATTTATCTAATTTTCCAGATGCTGAAGTTGAAAAGGTGGGTAGAGAAATTAGAAAAACAGTTTTACAGTGGACCGGAATTCCAACTAGTATTGGTATCGCTAAAACTAAAACTTTAAGTAAAGTCGCAAATCATATTGCAAAGAAAAAACAATCAGGTGTTACTAGTTTAATTGGTGTTGAAAACTTAGATCCAATTTTAGAAAAAGTTGAAATTAATGATGTATGGGGTGTTGGCAGACAACTTACAAAGTTCTATCAAAAAAATGGGATTTACAATGCAAAACAACTTAAAAACAAATCTAATACCTGGATCAAAAAATGTTCTAATGTTTTAAGTTCTAGAACTGCAATGGAACTTAGAGGGGTACCATGTATTGGTTTAGAGACAACACAAACAAAAAGAAAAAGTTGTGTGGTTTCAAGATCTTTTGGAAAAAGAATTGAAAAGTTTCAAGAATTAAAAGAAGCAGTTGCAAACTATTGCTTGAATGCATCTGAAAAAATTAGATCAGAGTCTTTAGTTGCAAAAGCAATTACAGTTTTTGTCAGAACTAGTCCCTTTCAGAGAGATTATGGTTATTACTCAAATGCAAAAACAATTGATTTTCCAATTGCAACAAATAATAGTATTGAAACTGTTAAAACTGCAGTTTCAATTTTAGAAAGTATTTTCAAAAATGGATATCGGTACCAGAAAGCAGGTGTTATGTTGACAGGATTACGTAATGATGATGGAAGGAAAAATTTATTTTCATCTGACAAAGATGAAAAAATAAAAAGCTTAATGCGATCAATCGATAATACTAATTATAGATATGGAAGATCCACATTAAGTCTTGCAAGTGCAGGGGTTCATAAAAAATGGAATATGCGAAGGCAATATTCTTCTAAAATAGATACTGCTGATTTTTATTGTTTGCCAACAATTAGGGCTTAATTTATTGACCGATAGCTAACATGCTAGAGTAATGAACATAACATCCATCTTTATTTTTATTAGTGCATTCTTTCATGGCTTTTTTGATTAAACTTTCTTTATCAAAGCCTCTTAATTTGATTAAAATATTTTTATCAATTTTATTTTTTACAATAACAATATATTCCTGTTGTGAAACTCTATCCACGTAGTAAGGCTTAGTGCTATCATCAGATTGACTTTCCAAGTTATCACAAAAATAGCCCAAACGATCTAGTTGTAGATCTTGACACTTCTTTTTAGCCCATATTTCATCATAAAACATAATAGTTGGTGTATCTTTCATTTCCTTCAATGATGGTGTTTTTCCTTTGAAAGTTTTTGCTTCTTTGCTTTGATAAATACCCAGCTGCATTACTGTTAAACCAATATCCCACATAGATTGGCCTTCATAATGTAATTTTTTTTTTCCATTAATGAACACTTCAATCATACCTTTATTTTTTTCATGATCTGAGGCACGTTTATCCCAAATCGCATGAATTACTAAATCAGTCCATTTACCTAGACTATTCTCTAATTCGTCAGGACTCATAACTAAATATTCAAGTTTAGCTTTCTCACAATAATTTATTGTTTGTTTAACACTTCCCCCACAAGCATTTTCTTTATCTGCATAAACTCCTTCTGATGTACTAATTGAAGCTATCAATCCTTCTTTAGGAAAAATTTCTAAATGAAATGGAGGATGATAAGGTCCTTCACTTGAATGAAACTGAAATACTGATTGTTTTCGATAAAATTTATGTTCTTTTGGAAAGTAAAAGGAAGCGGTATACCAATAATCCTGTTTGTGTTTAAATCCTAAACTAATATCTTTATTATGACCTTGCCCTACTTCAACTCGATGATGGGGTGTTGATCTAATGCAATCTCTCTCCTTGCCATTTTTATACAAAAAACCACAATCATCATAACGAAGTTCAAATCTTATTGCTGTGTCACCATATCTAATAGGCATTCCTTCAGATGAATTCACAATTTTAATTCCGTATTTTGTCCAACCATAATTTTTTTTAACAGAATGTTTAAAAGCATCAGTTCTTGTAATTGGTTTAAGTTTTATTCCTTGAATAGTGGTATCTTTCTTGTTTAATCCAAGATTATAACTTTCACTTTTAAATACCATTTTTTTAATCTCTTCTTGGTCAGCAAATACATTGTTCGTAAAAAGAATAAAAATTAAAATTAGAATTTTTTTCATTTTATTTTGTAAAGTGACAGTTAGCTTCAACTACTGTCCAAGAAGCTGAACCAAAAGGTCTATTGCCAATATTTAAATAATGATGAACTATATCCCACTGATAACTATTAAGTTTACTTTTATCTTGTGACCATTGTTTTAATCTTTGTACATTTTCATGATCAGGAAATCTTGAGGCATAGGCATATAACCATCCCCAATTACTACTTGATCGACTATTGAGGTCTTGTTTTTTATAATTTTTTGCAGGTCCTGGATGCTTCATGCTTTTTGCGTATTCAAAAACAATTTCATTATTTTCAGTAAAATCTATAAAAAATTTAACAATGTTATGATAATTTTTTTCCTTATGTTCATAATCCCAAATATTATAACCTTGGTTTTCTGCTACTATAGAAATAACAGCTAGCGCGTTCATAGCTCTTGCTTGATAAAACATTGCCCTTCCACCCCTTCTTGTTTCAATTGGCATACTTCCATCTTTTCTTTGATATCTTATAGCTGCTTCGAAATTTTTAAAAGCTGTTCTAAATAACTTATTATCATTTAGTAAAATTCCTAATTGCATATGACTCATTGCAGATGATAAAGCATGATTATGTGCTCTTTTAGGTGTACCAGCTGCACCAGATCCTGATTTATAGTTTGAGTATTCATACATTAAATGTTTATTTTTTTTGACAATCTTTTTAAACCAATCTTTTATAATTTTGTCCTCTGCCTCTGTAACTTCAATAACTTGTTTGGCAAATGAATATGCTGCCATCATTGGTGAAGCTATATAAAGATTTACAGTTAAAGTATCGTTCCAGTGTCTTCCTTCTCCATCAGAAGGTCCAGTTCTTTGGGCAGCATTAGCTTTTGCCCAATCTAGAATTACTCTTTTTACATTTTCACACGCTTCTACATTTCCGCTACCACAGGGAAAACTAAAATCCTCAAATTTACTCAAAGCATAATCAAATCTATTATCAAGTCCGTACCCAGAGGGTGCTTCAACTTTTAATACCGGTAAAACATAGTTCTTGTCTGGACTTACATATAAATCTTTGATGCATCCTTTTTTATCTTTTTGGATTGGAAAAATAATTTCTGGCTGAGTAACTGTTGCTTTCTTTTTTATTTTCTTAAAATCTGCATGAGAAATATTTGAATTAAGAAATAACAATAGAAAAATTATTAAAAATTTTTTCATTGAGTTAAATGTTTAATTTATTTATTTACCGTTTTTAAATAGATCTAATATTAGTTTTTTATGATTATATTTATATTGGGTATTGTTATAATGAAGTGAATTTAGAACCAGTATTCTTGAATTTTCTACATCAATTAAAATCATATTCCCACCATAACCACTCATCCCAAAGATAATCTTATCTTTTAATCCTGGATAATCCATATGGAATTGACCTCCATAAGATTTAGTACGACCAACTATAGGCTCGTCTTTTTCTATGCTTCCTTTTGATATTCTTCTTTTATAAATTTCTTTTAAATATTTTCCAACACAAGTATCATTCTGATAATCATCCATTATAGCTTTTGCAATTCTAAGATAATCAAATCTTGTTGCCATTATGTTAGGATGTCCATTTCCAAAATGTTCGTTTAAACTAGTATAGCCATAACGAATGCTATTTTTGATCTTTATTTTATCATTAAAAACTTTGCTATAAAATTTGTCATAATCTTCACCGATTTTAAATTTCATATAGTTTAAAATTAACTGAGTGACAAATCCATTGTAATTGTATCTTTCCTTAGATTTTTTTGTATTTTTGTTGTTAAAGTGTAAGCGCATGGTTGTAGCAATATCTCTATCTTCATATGCACCTAATTTACTGGTACCATCTTTAAATTCATCAATATATTTTTGATCACCAGTATTCATATTTAAAAAATTAATTAATTTTTGATCATGATAAAGAGAATCTTTTATTATAGGCCAGTCGTTTACTCTTGCATCAACTCCATCAATGTAACCATCACATATAGCATGACCCGCTAAATAAGAAGTTACAGACTTACTCATTGACATTGAATAAAATTTTGTTTCATTATTCAAGAACTCTCCCAATCTTTCTTTAGGAGAAAGTTCGTCAATCAATACTTCACCATCTTGATAATATAAATAACTAAGGATACCTTTAGTTTTCATTTGTTTTTTTAAAAATTTATCTTCAATTAAATTGAATTTAAAATCGTAGGAATTATTTGTAGGTTTAAACTCTTTTAAATGCTGACTTCTATCTCTATATGAGTATTTCCATAAATAATAAATTAGAGAGTCTCTATTTGGGTTCGAATGATAAGCAATATTAGTAGCTGATAATGCTTTATTTTTTATTTTGATATTTAGATTGTTGGATCCTTGAAATTTATCACATTTATTATAATACCAAAGATTACTATATTTTGGTTCTTCTTTACATACTGGGTTTTCTTTAATGTTTAAATATTGATGATATCCATTTTCATAAAGCCAAAAATTAAAATTATTAATTTTAAAATCCTCATCAGCAAAAAGATTGCTTGAAGTTAATAAGCTTAAAGTAATGATTACTAATATTTTTTTCATAGTTATGCTCTATTTTTATGTTGTCCCTTTATTTACAAGTGAGCACAACCACACTTGAGACAATCCTATCATCTTTTTTAAAGTTATAAAATAAATAAATTTTAAATATTAACCAGTGTTTTTCATTGCTGCAGATATACCAGCGATCGATGTCAATAAAGCGTCATTCAAATAGTTTTTATTTTTGATATTTTTATTTTTTTTAATTTTATTGATAACTATGGGTTGAATTATATTTAAAACTTCAGAATAGATATTTCTCACTATTATTGATGTTCTAAATTGTTTTCTTGAGTTAAGTATTTCTTTAGGTGTAATTTTAATATTCAATTTTTTAATGACATCAAACTGAAACCTTAAATTTTTTCCAACTTTTTTTAGATTTTTATCTGCAAGAAACTCCTCATAAATTTTTGATATGTCAGGGTCAGCTTTGGAGATTACCATATCAAGCATATCTAGCATTGCATTAAAAAATGGCCAATTTTTTTCCATATCGAAAAGAGTTTTTCTATATTTTTTTATATAAGAATATCTCAAAGCCTCAGCACTTCCTAACCAAGCTGGGAGCATCAATCTAATTTGTGTCCAAGCAAAAACCCAAGGTATTGCTCTTAAGCTTTTAATATTATCAACATTTTTTCTCTTTGAAGGTCTGGATCCAATAGATAATTTTCCTAAAGCAACATGAGGAGTAACAGTTTTGAAATATTTAATAAACTCTGAACTTTGGTTGATATTTTTCCTGTATGAATTTTTTGATATCTCAGACATTTTTTCAATTAAAGATCTCCAATTTTTTTTAGGCATTGGTGGAGGGTTTAAGGTTGCCTCCGTTACAGCTCCAATATAACTGCACAAATTATATTTTGCTAAAGGTTCATAACCATATTTTTGCTGAATTACTTCACCTTGATCAGTAATTCTAATTTTCCCATTAACAGATTGTGGTGGTTGTGATCTAAGAGTTGCTTGGATTGGTCCACCACCTCTTCCTGGAGATCCACCTCTGCCGTGGAAAAAAATAACTTTAATTTTATACTTTTTAGCTAGTTTAATTATTTCTTCTTGAGCTTTATATTGATGCCAACTTGCACATAATTTTCCGGCATCTTTACTTGAGTCTGAGTAACCTATCATCACTTCTTGTTTATCTTTGATTAGGTTTCTATACCATTTTTGAGAAAACAAAGTTTCCATGATAGATTTGGCATTAATCAAATCTTCTAATGTTTCGAAAAGTGGAACAACTCTAAGTTTTTCTTTTATTTTTGCTTCTTTTTGTAAAAAATTTACAGCTAAAATATCAGATGCAGAATTTGTCATTGAAATGACATATGCGCCCAAACATTCTGGTGGTTGGTTTGAAAGAGTCTTAAAAGTTGACCACACTTCTTTGTTTTCTTTATTCTTTAAAATAGAGTCTTTAATAAATTTTTTTTTGTTTAATATTAATTTTTTGAAAAAAGTAATTTTCTGTTTTTCATCAAATTTCAAAAAATTTTTTTTATATCTATTTTTTACAAATTCTGAGATTAATTGACTGTGTCTTGCTGATTCTTGTCGTATATCTAGCCTTGCTAAATTTATACCAAAACATTTAGCTCTCCTCATCAGATCTAAAAGTTCACCACTTGCAATGTTCTCGTTATTATTTTGCTCTAAAGACTCTCTTACAATTCTTAAAGGTTTTAGAATTTCCTCTCTCTGTCTTAGCAATTTTTTTTGATCTAGTGGTTTTTTATATACTAAATGTTGCTCTATACTTCTGTGAGTAATTCTCATTTTATCTCTTAAAGGTCTAAGAAAAACACGATAAGGTTCGAATGTCTGTCCAACTTTCCGAGATATCTTATTTGAACATTTTTTCATTGAGTAAGATCTAATTATCTTAGTTAATGATTTTTCATATAACTTTGCTGCTTCCCATCTAGATAACAAAATTACGTTTTTTGTTACAGCAGCAGTTACATTGGGATTGCCATCTCTGTCACCACCCATCCAAGAACCAAACTCAATTGGATTAAAATTTTTAGGTAGACCTTTTTTCATATTTTTTAAAAATATTGAGTTTAATCTTCTATAAACCTTTGGTATCGTGTCCCATAAACTATCCTCAATTACTGCTAAACCCCATCTAGCTTCGTCGAATGGAGATGGTTTAAATCTTTTAAGATCATCTGTATTCCAAATTATAGTCAATTCATCGTAAAGTTTCTTATCAAGTATTTTCAATTTTGATGGGTGATCCATTAATAAATCTCGCTGCTCTAATATCTCAATTATTGTATGATATTTTTGAATTAAAGTTCTTCTTTTCACCTCGGTAGGATGAGCTGTTAAAACAATTCCTATATTTAAATTTTTTGTAAGATTATAAATTTTATTATTGGAAATTTTTCTATTTTTAAAAAGATCCTCAAAAATTTCTTCAATAAATATATTTGAATTATTAATTTTTTTTTTACTATTTTCGTATTCGTTCAAACTTCTTGAAGCATCAATGAACTCAGCTAAGTTCATCAAATTCATAAAATGACTAAACGCTCTAGTTACTTTAAGAGTATTTTTAGCATTTAAACCCTTAATTGTTTTAATGATATTTTTGTATGAGTGATTTTTTTTAAAGTTTGCGCTGTTTGCTTTAGAAAGTTTTCTTATTTTTTCAATTAATTTGAATAAATTTTCTCCCTCTTGTTCTTTAATAACTTTTCCAAGAATATTCCCAAGATATCTAACATTCTCCCTTAAAAATTTAGTTGGGATTCTATCATAATAAAGATCTCTTTTTTTCACTTTAAAATCTCCACATCGTCTATTTGATTTAATGAATTTTTGTATTCATCCATATTTTCTCTTAATGCTAAATTTGAAATAGAATACACTGCTATAAATAAAAATACTAAAGGTATAGATGTAATTATAGAGGCATTATTTTTAATAAACAAAATATATAAAATAATAAAAACAGCAGATCGTATTAAAAATGTTTTTCTAAAAACACTTATTATAGAAAGAGAATGTTTTAAAAGGTTGTAAAAACTCATTTTAGAGGGTCCAAAATATCTATATCCTCTTGTGGAAGGTATTTTTAGCAAATTTAATTCAACTTTGCTTAGTGAGCCTGAGAAACTATTCCAAGTAGCTTTTTCATTAATCATTTTTTCTACAGTAATTTTTGGTAAGCATGAATAATTACCAAATTTTATGGATTTTCCTGTGAAAGTTAAAGTAATTAACTTGTGTATTTTATAACAAATTTGAAATAATAAATCCTCTGATCTTTTTACTCTTTCTCCAACTATAGGCTTATTTACTATCTCATTTGTTTTGTTTAAAAAATCAACTATTTCCTCAGGCCGATCTTCTCCATCTCCATCCATTGGAATTACATAATCAAAATTTTCTTTCTCATATATATATTTTAATCCAGTGGCAATACATCTAGAATGACCTTGATTTATTTTCATATTAACAATCTTAATTGATTTAATATTATCAAAATTTACATTTTCTTGTATACGATCATGACTAGAGGCATCATTGAGAATAATAATAGAAATTTCAAACTTTTGATCAATTGTTAAATTATTAATATTTTCAACTAGTTTGAAAACAGATTGCCAGTCATTAAAAACAGGAATTAAAATCGTAATTTTCATTTAATTTTTGATCCAATCATACAAAATCCTTGCTTATTTATTTTTCCAAAATCACCTGGACATACTTGTTTTAATACTTCAGCATTTCCTGTATACACAATACCACCATTAGGATCTAATTCAGTTACATTTTTTTTTATACTTTCAAACCATTTTGGTCTAGTGCTTAAATGATATGATAAATTTCCAGCATGCCATTCATCTCCTATTACATACATAATTTCATTAGAAAAATTTTTACTCCATCTTCTTTCAACCAAATCTGCTATTTCTTTTCCAGAATAATCTGTTCTTTTATTATCCTGCTTAATAGAAATAAATGAATAAACTATAGGTGATAAAAAAAACAAAAATAAAAATCCATATAAAAATAAATTTATTTTTTTTAAATTAATTTGTGCTTCAAAAATATAAACAAAGAATACTCCAAAAAATAAATAAAAAGGTGTCATCCACATTGTTCTTATTTTTGATCCACTAATAAATGAGGTAAATAAAATTAAAATAATCGGCAACATCGTTATAGAAAATAAAAAAATAATTTTTTTATCTTTAAAATTAATTTTAAAATTAAATTTTTTTAACAAAGAAAAAGTGAGTAGAAAAAAAGGGATTAATAGTGCAATTTGTTTAAGTAAAAATGTAACTGGATGTTTTAAATGATCGATAATTACAGATTTTTCAAAAGCAGTTCTTTCAAGACCATAAGATATAGTCACAAAGTCATTCTGATACAACCATATTATATGAGGAATTAACAAGACAAGGAAAACTTCTAGAATTATCAAATATTTAAAATCAAATTTTTTAATTTTTTTAAAGAAAATTAAATAGATAAATAATAAAATGATTGAGATTAATAAATAAAAAAACAAATATTTTGAAAGAAATCCAAAAGCTGCGAATGATCCTACTAAAAGACAGTCTATAAATTTAATTTCTTTTGAATTATATATTTTCCAAGTAAAATAAACTACCGATGCCCAAAAAGGAAGTTGGCACACATTTACATTAAACTCTGGAGTTGTAAAATTATAAAAAAAAATAGACTCTAGTAATAAAACAGAGATTAAACTTAATTTAGAATTTCCTAAAATTTCTAAAGCAAACTTAAATACAAAAAAAAATGCTATTACAACTGAAATTTGACTTAACAAGTAATATGCCCAATCTTGTGCACCAAATAAAATAAAAAAGAATTCAGAAAAGAAGGCACTCATTGGTGGGTGCTTACTAAAACCCCAGTCTAAATTACTACCCCATGCGAGTGCTTCTATAGTGTCTAGAGGTAAATTTTTATTAGTTAAAGATGGCACCAGAGTCCAAATTATTAAATGAGATAATACAAAAATAAAAAATATGTTATTGATATTTCTGTTTAGAACATTCATAATTAAATTTTTACAATAATTAAGCTTACTTGACACCCATAATTTGCTGAATATACTCGCACGAATTTAAATTAGTAATATGCCTAAAGTCAGTAAAGTTAAAAGTAAAGCTTCTAAAACTAAAAAAAAGACCTTAACTAAAACTAAGCCTAAAGTTAATGTTAAATCAAAAGAGGTGTCAAAAGGACCGATTAAAATTTCTAAAACTTATATTCCTAAAGATACGGAAAAATATATGTGTGAAAAACACAAAGTTTTTTTTAGAATGAAGTTACAAGAATGGAAAAAAGAATTAGTTAAAGCAAATAATGAGGCTCTTTATAATGGAAGTATGGATGATAATAGCATTTCAGCAGATATTGTGGATCAAGCGAGTTCTTATACTGATAAAAATGTTGAAATGAAAGCAATCAATAGACAAATAAAACTAATATCTGAAATAGATAAAGCCTTATTAAGAATTAAGGATGAAACATATGGATACTGTTTGGACACTGCAGAGCCGATTGGTCTTAAAAGATTAATGGCACGTCCCGTTGCTAAATACACAATTGCCGCCCAAGAAAAACACGAAAAAGATGAAAAGGTTCATGCCGATGACTAAAAAATTAAGAAAGAAAAAAAGAGATAAAAAAGTCCATAATCCAATTACATATAATTTTACAAAAAAATATATCTATTTTTATTATGCTTTTTTTTGGATTCTTTTATTAACGTTTGTTTTTACTAGATGAATAAAAAAATAATTTTAATTATTATAGTGATTTTAGCGATAGAATTATCAGGCCACGGAATAATAGTATCTTTAATGAGATTATTAAATTCAATGAATTAATTAAGGTTTTGGTGGTTGTTCATTTTTATTCATAAATGCAAAACCTTTAATTACTGCTTTACGTTCAGAAATTTCACTGTACCACCGAGATAAATTTTTATAATTTGATAAACCTATATCATGCCATTCATGTCGTGCTATCCAAGGGAAGGTTCCTATATCAGCAATGGTATAATTATTTCCAGATAAAAATCTTGATTTTGACAATCTTTGATCCAACTCTTCATAAATTCTTTTAGATATTTTAAAATATCTTTCCTCACCAAATTGACTTTTTCCTGGATTATAATGATGGAACTGGTGATGTTGACCTAGCATCGGTCCAATATACCCCATTTGAGCCATAAGCCATTGGTTTATCTCTAGTCGATCATTTTCATCATAAAATTTTCCACTTCTTTCAGCTAAGTAAATTAAAATTGCACCTGACTCAAAAATGTTCTTATTATTTTCATGATCAATAATTACCGGAATTTTACTAAATGGACTTATTTTTTTAAAATCAGCTTTAAATTGATCTCCCTTATCTAAATCTATTTTAATTACATTATATTCATAACCAATCTCTTCAAGCATAATACTAATTTTTTTACCATTAGGAGTGTTGGCTGAAAAAAGATCTATCACTCTTTTTTTCCAAGTCTTTTAAGTAAACTTGTTGATGTAGTAGTGAATTCAAATCTATATTTTTCATTAGGTCTAGCTAATTTAAAACAAGCCCTTGCGGCTAAAGCTCCCTCATGAAAACCGGATAAAATTAATTTCAATTTTCCAGGATACTTGCAAATATCTCCAACTGCATAAATACCTTTTTGGTTAGTCTCAAATTTTTCAGTATCTACATCAATAGTCTTTTTATCGATGTTAAGACCCCAGTTTGCAATTGGTCCTAATTGCATAATTAAACCAAAAAAACCTAAAACATAATCAGTTTTTAAATTCTTAATTTCATTATTATCGTGTTTAATTTCGATACTCTCTAATCGTTCATTTCCTTTGACTGAAGTCAATTGATATTTAGTGAATAAGTTTATTTTTCCCTCTTTTACGAGTTTATGCACTTTATCTATCGTAGCTTGTGCTCCTCTAAACTCATCTCTTCGATGTATTAAATTAACACTACAATCTTTAGATAATTCAACAGCCCAATCTAATGCACTGTCCCCTCCGCCAAAAATTGATACAACTTTATCTTTAAAAATTTTTTTATTTTTAACTGAATAAAATAAAGATTTGTTCTCAAATTTTTCACATTCTTTTGGTGAAAACTTTCTTGGTTCAAATGAACCAACGCCTCCAGCAATTATTACATTCGGCGTTAAAAAAGTAGTGCCGTTATTTGTTTTAACTATCCAATTATTTTCTTCTTTTTTTACCTCTTCTACTCTTTCATTTAAATGAAATTTAATATCAAAAGGTTTTAGCTGTTTAATTAAGTTATTTGTTAATTCTTCGCCCGTACACTCAGGAACTGCTGGTATATCATATATTGGCTTATCTGGATAAAGTTCAATACATTGTCCTCCGATCTTATCTAAATTATCTACTACTTCACAATCAAGACCAATTAATTTTAATTGATGAGCAGTAAATAAGCCGGTTGGGCCAGCTCCTATTATTAATGCATCCGTTTTATTCATTTAAGTTTGCTTTGATGGAATATCTACTTCAAGGCCATCAATTTCATCAGAGACTATTATTTGACAACTTAGTCTACTATTAGTTTTTGGTTCAAATGCCATATCCAACATATCTTCTTCACCATCTTCTTTTTTGGGAAGTTTATTAAACCAATCTTCTTTGACATAAACATGGCAAGTTGCACAAGCCATCCCTCCACCACAATCTGCATCAATTCCGGGAATATCGTTTTGCACGGCCCCCTCCATAACAGTGAGACCATTTTGAACATCAACTTCAAATTTTTTATTGTCATGAGTGGTAAATTTAATTTTTGCCATTTGATTAGATATAGGTGTTAAAAAAAATAGGGCAAGTATGCAAAAACATACTCGCCCTAAAATATTAAATTACTTTAGTAATTATCTGCTTCTTGCACCAGCTGAACTTACTGCAGCAGCCCATATTACAAGAC
>CVSM01000142.1 GCA_001180065.1 Candidatus Pelagibacter communis | reverse complement strand
ATACTTTTATTTATGAAATAGTTTTTAAAAATAAACATGATGGATGTTATAAAAGACCTGAGTATTTTGACTTATCCTTGTATCATAAAGGTGCAACAGTTAATTGCATGATCGTAAGACATGTAGATGTTAACAAAGAACTTTATAATCCTGACGATAAAGAATTAGCATATTTAGATGCAAATCTAATCAGATATATTGAAGACAATTCTATTGAAATACCCAACATTGGTCTTAGAAGTGCCCATATAATTTTTGATAGATCAATTTCACAAAAATATTATGTTCTTACTCATTTTATAAACCCGGAATTTTTTAAAGGGCCTAAAAATAAATTTTTGACAGAAAATGATAGCGAATACCACCCCTTGAACATAAGTAAGTATCCAGAACATAAAAAATTTATGAATAAATTTTTGTCAAAATCTTCATTATTTCATCAGGATATTGAAAATAAATTAGGTGTTAAAAACCAAAAAAAACTTGAAATTTCAAATTATATTACTGAAGTCCTTAAAAATGATATTAATGATAATACAATTTCACAATTAAAAAAACTCAACGAATTATTTAAAGCAGGTGTATTAAACAAGGAAGAGTTTGAAAAAGCTAAAAAAAAAATACTTGATTAATTTTTAGAATAAATATTTTAAATTAAATCTTATCTGATGAAATTTAAATAAAGAGTAATAATAGACAATTATTTTAATAAAACGATACCAACTTTGATCTCGCAAAAGCATACCTTTTGAATGTTTGTTAGGATGCCT
>CVSM01000141.1 GCA_001180065.1 Candidatus Pelagibacter communis | reverse complement strand
ATAATATTAATTTTCATTAAAGTGAAAAACTAGAGAATCAAATGGATCATATTGAAAGACAAATACCTCCAGAAGCACATACTTCAATGTATAATTTTCATAAATATTGGTCCAGAAAAACTTGGAATGTAGTTGGGGAATTTATTAAAAATTACACTTCAGAAAATGATATAATATTTGATCCTTTTGGTGGAAGCGGCGTAACTGCAATTGAGGCATTAAAATATAAAAGAAAAGTAATAATTTGTGATTTAGCACCTTCTGCAACAGAAATTACTAGATTAACAATTAAACACATTGATCTTTTAAAAATCGATGAAGCTTTTAATAAAATAGAAAAAAAAATCAGCGAAAGAATTAACAATCTATATTTAACTGAATGTAAAAAATGTAAAAAAAAAATACCTTTTATATGCTCAATATGGGAAAAAAATTTATATAAAGAAATTAGATATAAGTGTCCTTTATGCAAAGAAACTGTTACATCACAAAAACCAGCAAATGATGATTTAAAAATCTTAAAAGATATTGATAATACTGAGATCAAAGACTGGTATCCAAGAGACAAATTTGAGTATGATGATAATAATAATTTTAAAGAAGTATCTTTTGCAAAAAAAGAGAAATACGAAAGCATAGATCAACTTTTTACAAAGAGAAATCTTCTAGCTCTTTCAATTCTATATTCTGAGATCGAAAAAATTAAGGATAACGAATTAAAGAATTTTTTTAAAATAGCATTCACTTCTATGGTACATTTATGTACTAAAATGATGCCTGATAGACCTTCAAGGCTTTTTAGCGGAGGATGGACACAACATAGTTATTGGTACGCTGAAAAATTTATGGAACAAAACGTTTGGGAAAAATTTGAAAGCTCTATTATTGGAAAACAAGGTCTTTTAAAAGCGAAACAAGAGTCTAATAAATATTTTAAAAAGATAAAATTTGCTAAAAATTTTAAAGAAATTTTTAATAACAAAGCCGACGTTTATGTTCATCAAGGAGATTGTATAGAGTTAATGGATGATATGAAAAGTGCAGGATTTATGAATAAAATAGATTATATATTTACTGATCCACCATATGATCAATCAATTCAATTTGGTGAATTAAATTTTTTATGGGTTGCTTGGTTAAAAAAGGGGAAAAATTATTTAAACAATATAACTTCATATGAAATCGTAAATAATAAAAGCCAAGGTAAAAATTTTGAAGTTTACAACTCTCTTTTAAACAATTGTTTTAAAAATATGAATGATTTACTAAAGCCTAACAAATATCTTACTTTAACATTTCACAATCCTAGTTTTAAAATAAGGAATGCAATAATTTCAACTGGAATGTTTAATGGATTTAAATTAGAAAAAATACACCATCAAGAATTGGCCCGACCATCTGCAAAATCATTGTTACAACCTTTTGGTTCAGCTCAAGGAGACTTTTACTTAAGATTTAGAAAACAAATAGTAAAGCCTGAAATGGCAGATGGCAAACATGAGATAAGATTTAAAAATATAATAATAAAAACAGTAGAAAAAATAATTGCTGAAAGAGGCGAACCTACACCATACACAATTTTAATTAACGCGATTGATCCAGAATTAGCAAAAAGAGGATATTATTCTCAATTAGACTCGGGTTTAACAATGGAAGATGTATTGAAAAAACAATTAGATGAAAATTTTATACTGGTAGATGCAAAAATTGGAGAGCTTGAAGGCAAGCTATGGTGGTTCAAAGATCCTAAAACGGTGAGGCAATTATACAAAATTCCCTTAGGCGATAGAGTAGAACAAACAATACTAAGAAAATTACAATCAATGGGAAGAGTATCTTTTACAGATGTTTGGGAGTCTGTAAGTTTAGAGTTTCCTAATTCTTTATCAACAGACCAAGAGAGCATTATCAATGTTTTAAAAGATTTTGCAAAAAAAACTCCTAATGGCCAATGGATTATAAAAGAGAATTTTAATAAAATTAATATTGATAATGAACATACAACAATTATAGCGTTACTAGCAGAGATAGGATTAAAAAAAAAATATCAAGTTCATATTGGAAAAGTTGAGCAAAGTCATAAAATTACTAGTCTAGAATCAAAATACGCAGGTAATAAATTAAAACAACTAGTTAATTTTGATAAAATTAATTCTTTAATCAATATTATCAATCCAGATATTGTTGATGATATAGATATTCTTTGGATAAAGGATAATAAAGTTAAATTTGCTTTTGAAATTGAATGTTCGACTTCTATGACAAGCGGATTACAAAGGTGTTCAAATGTATATAAATCCAAAAAGATAATGATATTTCCACAATCTAGACTAAGACAGTTTGATTCAAAAATGAGATCACCTTTATTTTCTGAAAAGTTTAAAGATGAAAATTGGAGTTTTGTAATTATCGATTATTTTTTAAAAAAATGGGGAAAAGAAAAATTGAATCTAGATATTGAAAAATTGTACAACAAAAGAGGTAAAAAAAATTTTACTGGAGAAGAAAAAAGACAATTTAAATTGTTTTAAATTTTAAAATAGAAGGGGCGTTCTGTTGCCAGGTGCCCCATACCCCGTTTACTTAATTAATAAATTAATTAAGCAGCAAGTGCATAACTTTCGTTAGCAATTATAAATTAGCCCTTCACGGAGGAACAATTCCGAACGAAAGAATAACTTTTAGTCACTCGTCGAATCTAGTTCACCCCCATAAGTTGTAAATG
>CVSM01000140.1 GCA_001180065.1 Candidatus Pelagibacter communis | reverse complement strand
TTCCCTACACGACGCTCTTCCGAGAAAGATGTATGGCACAATCAGTTGCTGTGGCTGTTGGAGATATTGGAGATCAACTTGTATCAAGGTTATCAAAAAAAGCTGAAGCACTTAAAGTAGGTCCTGGAATGGATAAAACATCTGAAATGGGACCTTTAGTAACAAAAGAACATTTAGAAAAAGTCACTAAATACGTTGATTTAGGTGTTAAGGAAGGTGCAAAGTTAATAGTCGATGGCAGAGGTTTAAAACTTCAAGGTTATGAAAATGGTTTCTATATAGGTGGTTGTCTATTTGATCATGTCAATAAAGATATGAGAATTTATAATGAGGAAATATTTGGTCCGGTACTATCAGTTGTTAGAGTAAAAACTTTTGAAGAAGCGGCACAATTAGTTAACGACCATGAGTATGGAAACGGAGTAAGCATATATACAAGAGATGGTGATGTAGGAAGAACTTTTGCAAGTAAAATTCAAGTTGGCATGGTTGGTATTAACGTACCTATACCAGTTCCAATGGCTTTCCATAGCTTTGGTGGATGGAAAAGATCGTTATTTGGCGACAGTGGGATGCACGGTATGGAAGGAATAAAATTTTATACTAAGCTTAAAACAGTAACTTCTAGATGGCCCTCAGGTGTACGATCAAACGCAGAATTTGTAATGCCAACTATGAAATAAAAAAGAAAATGACAAAAATATCTTTAATTGGTGCAGGACAAATTGGTGGAACTCTTGCACATTTAATAGGCACAAAAGAATTGGTTAATGAAGTGGTTTTATTTGATGTAGCTCGTGGAATTGCAAAAGGGAAAGCATTAGATATTGCACAATCCTCCTCAGTAGATGGATTCAATGTAAAATTTTCAGGTACTGATAATTATAAGGATATTAAAGATTCTGATGTAATTATAATTACAGCAGGGGTACCTCGAAAACCTGGAATGAGTAGAGATGATCTTCTTGGAATTAATTTAAAAATTATTAAACAAGTTGCAGAGGGCGTTAAGAAAAATGCCCCAAATGCTTTTGTAATTTGTATTACAAATCCTTTAGATGTGATGGTGATGGCATTTCAAAAATTTTCAGGCCTGCCGTCAAACAAAGTTATTGGTATGGCAGGTATTTTAGATAGCTCAAGATTTAAGTTGTTTTTGTCATTGGAATTAAATGTGCCAGTTAGAGAAATTGATGCAACAGTTATGGGTGGTCATGGAGATACAATGGTTCCTATGCCAAGGTTTACAAAAATCGCAGGCAAACCTTTATTAGATCTTGTTAAGGAAGGAAAAATTTCGTTAGAAAGAGTTGAAGAAATAAATCAGAGAACTAGAGATGGAGGTGCTGAGATAGTAAAATATTTAGAAAAAGGATCAGCATTTTATGCACCTGCAGCAGCAGGTGTTCAAATGGCAGAGGCTTTTTTAAAGGATGAAAAAAAATTATTACCATGTGCAGCTCAATTAAACGGAGAATACGGTGTTAAAAATGTATATGCAGGTGTTCCTGTTATTTTAGGAAAAAATGGCGTAGAAAAAATTGAAGAAGTTGATCTAGATGAAAAAGAAAAAAAAGAATTTATACATTCAATAGATTCTGTAAAAGCTTTGTGGGAAGCTGCATCCAAAATAGATCCTGATTTATCAAAATAGCAATGAATATTCATGAGCATCAAGCAAAACAAATTTTAAAAAAATATGGTGCTGTGGTTCCAAATGGAGTATTTGCACTCAATGTTAGCGAGCTTATTGAAAAGGCAAAAACACTAAAAACTGAAAAGTACGTCCTTAAAGCTCAAATTCATGCTGGTGGAAGAGGAAAAGCTGGTGGTATAAAAATTTTAGACTCATTAGATGAATTAAGAACTGCAGCAAATGAATTACTCGGAAAAACTCTTGTTACACATCAAACTGGGCCAGAAGGTAGAGAAGTAAAAAGATTATATGTCGAAGAATCTTCAAATATAGATAAAGAGTTTTATTTGTCATGTCTTGTTGATAGAGCCAGTTCTAAAATTGCATTTATATCGAGTGATCAAGGAGGGATGGATATTGAAGAAGTTGCAAGAACTAAACCTGAAAAAATTATGACAACAAAAATTGATATAAAAGATGAGATTTCTGGGGCTGATTGTGAAAAAATAATTCAAGTTTTTAACTTAGATGAAAAACCACAAAAACAAGCGATATCTCTAATTAAATCAATTTATAAAGTGTTTATAAGTACAGACGCAAGCATGATTGAAATAAATCCATTAATTTTGACTAAAGAAAAAAAAATTATTTGTTTAGATGCAAAAATTAATTTTGATTCTAATGCTTTGTTTAGACAGTCAGAAATTGCTGAGTTAAGAGATTTAAATGAAGAAGATCCAGCTGAGATAGAAGCTAGCAAATATGATCTAGCTTACATAAAATTAGATGGAAGCATTGGATGTATGGTGAATGGAGCAGGTTTAGCAATGGCAACAATGGATATAATTAAATTATATGGTGAAGAACCAGCAAACTTTTTAGATGTTGGTGGTGGTGCATCTAAAGAAAAAGTATCTGCAGCATTAAAAATAATCCTTTCAGATAAAAATGTTAAAGGTGTTTTAATTAATATTTTCGGAGGAATTATGAGATGTGATATTCTTGCTCAAGGAGTAGTAGACGCTGCTAAAGAAATAAATATTAGAGTACCTTTAGTTGTTCGATTGGCAGGTACAAATTTTCAAGAAGGTAAAAAAATCTTAGACAATTCTGATTTGAAATTAATTTCTGCAGAAAACCTAGATGATGCAGCTAAGAAAATTGTTGAGGCAATAAAATAAAATGTCTGTTTTAATAAATAAGAACACAAAAGTAATTTGTCAGGGATTTACAGGGTCCCACGGAACTTTTCATTCAGAGCAGGCAATTAAATATGGAACTAATATTGTCGGTGGTGTTACTCCAAAAAAAGGGGGACAAAAACATTTAGGTAAACCAGTTTTTAACAGTGTGTTAGAGGCTAAAAATCAAGTTGGTGCTGACGCCACTATGATATATGTTCCAGCAAAATTTGCAGCGGCGGCAATCATTGAGTCAATAGAGGCATCACTTGAATTGATTGTGTGTATAACCGAAGGAATTCCAATTCAAGATATGCTTAAGGTAAAACAAAAGTTAAGTAAGTCGAATAGCAGATTGATTGGCCCTAATTGTCCAGGGATAATCACACCAGATGAATGTAAAATTGGAATTATGCCAGGAAATATTCACAAAAGGGGAAGTGTTGGAATTGTATCAAGGTCAGGTACATTGACTTATGAGGCAGTCGCTCAAACCACTGAAAATGGGTTAGGTCAATCCACCTGTATTGGAATTGGAGGTGATCCAATAAACGGAACAAATTTTATTGATTGTTTAGATTTATTTTTAAATGATGGTGAGACCGAGTCTATTTTAATGATCGGTGAAATTGGAGGAACAGCTGAGGAAGAAGCCGCTGATTTCATAAAAAATCACAAGATTAAAAAACCAATTGTTGGATTTATAGCAGGAATTACTGCTCCACCCGGTAGAAGAATGGGCCATGCAGGTGCTATAATTTCAGGCGGTAAAGGTGGAGCCGAGGACAAAATAAAAAAAATGGAAGAATGTGGGATTACTGTAGCTAAATCACCATCAATTATCGGAAAAACTTTATTTAATAAACTGTCTAATTGAAAAAAAAAATTAGGCAGATATATTAATTAAAAAGATGTCTTCATCAAAAAATCTTAATTTTGGAAAAACTTCATTTTTGAACAAATCAAATAGTGCATTTATTGAAGAGATGTATTTGAAATTCATAAATAAGGAGGCTGATTTACCTGAAAGTTGGATCAATTATTTTGAGGGAATCGGAGATGATTTAAATGTAATAGTAAATGAAATCAATGGTCCATCATGGGGACCTTTGAAAAAAAAGATCAATGTTGATCAAATTCAACAGAAATTTGACGAACATGTAAAGGATGATATTAAAATTGAATCCACAGAAAAATTTAATTTTCAACTACTCGCTGACTCAAATAAAGATTCTATTAGTGCTGTAGCTTTAATTAGAGCATATAGATTAAGAGGGCATTTACTTGCAGACCTTGATCCCTTAGAAATGAGAGTTTCAGAATATTTAGATGAACTTCACCCAGAATTTTATGGCTTCAAAAAAGAAAATTATGATAAAAAAATTTTTCTTAATGGAGTAATAAATCGTAAATACGCAAATATAAGAGAAATACTAAAATTTATGAAAAAAACCTATTGTGGTAAAATAGGTTATGAGTTTATGCATATTTCTAATCCAGTGGAGAGAAAGTGGTTTAGAGATAGAATTGAACAAGATAAAAATGCACTCCAATTCACAAAAAATGGTAAAGAAGCAATTTTAAATAAATTGGTGCAAGCAGAAGGGTTTGAAAAATTTCTAGCTACTAAGTATGTGGGAACAAAAAGATTCGGTTTAGATGGTGGTGAAAGTCTTATTCCAGCACTAGAGCAGATAATTAAGATAGGTGGACAAAATAATATCAAGGAAGTTAAGATAGGTATGTCTCACAGAGGAAGACTAAATGTTTTAGCAAACGTTTTACAAAAATCCTATAAAAAAATTTTTAATGAATTTGCAGGTGAATTTAGCTCTGATACTGAAGATAGTGCTGGGGATGTAAAGTACCATCTTGGTGCATCATCTGACAGAAAGTTTGATGGAAATTCTGTTCATGTAAGTTTGACAGATAACCCTTCTCACTTAGAAGCGGTTAATCCAGTCGTTTTAGGACAGACAAGAGCAAAACAATTTTTTCATAAAGATAAAGAAAGAAATAAAGTTATACCTATCCTCATTCATGGAGATGCAGCATTTGCAGGGCAAGGAGTTGTAGCTGAATGTTTTGCCATGTCTGGATTACCAGGGCATAATACTGGAGGAACAATCCACATTATTGTAAATAATCAGATTGGTTTTACTACTAGTCCTCGATTTGCTAGATCTTCACCATATCCATCTGATGTAGCAAAAATGGTAGAAGCTCCTATACTTCATGTGAACGGAGATGATCCAGAAGCAGTTGTATATGCAACCAGAATAGCAACAGAATTTAGATTAAAATTTAATCGAGATGTAGTGGTAGATTTGATTTGTTATAGAAGATTTGGCCACAATGAAGGAGACGAACCGTCGTTCACGCAACCTTTGATGTACAAAAAAATACGATCGCACCCAAGTGTATATAAAATTTATGGAAGTAAACTTGTAAAGGAAAATTCTATAACACAAGAGTTATTAAATAAAAATGTGATGTCTTTCAAAGAATTGCTTGATGAGCAGTATAAAAGTGCAAAAGATTATAAACCAAAAATAGAATGGTTCGAGGGTACTTGGTCAAGATATAAACCAGAGAGAGGCAAAGATAAGAGAGGTATAACAGGTTTTGATGAGGGTAAGTTAAAGATAATTTCTGATAAGATAAATGTAATTCCTAATGACAAAAATATTCATAAAACTATCTCTAAGATATTTAACACGAGGAAAGAAAGCGTTAAAAAAGGTAAAGAAATTGACTGGTCATCCGCTGAGGCTCTTGCATTCGGATCTTTGTTGGAAGAAGGATATCCGGTAAGACTGGTAGGTCAAGACTCCGGTAGGGGTACATTTAGTCAAAGACATTCAGTACTTCGAAATCAAATAGATAATTCTAGATACGTTCCACTCAATAACATTTCAAAAAATCAAAAACAATTTGAAGTAGTTGATAGTTTTTTATCTGAGCTAGCTGTTTTGGGATTTGAATATGGATATAGTCTAGTTGAGCCTAATACGCTTACTATTTGGGAGGCTCAATTTGGTGACTTTGCAAATGGAGCTCAAGTAGTAATTGATCAATTTATTGCATCTGGTGAAAGGAAATGGAATAGAGCTTCAGGAATAGTAATGTTATTACCACATGGATATGAAGGACAGGGTCCAGAGCACTCTTCAGCAAGATTAGAAAGATTTTTACAATTATGTTCTAATGACAACATGCAAGTAATGAACTGTACGACACCAGCAAATTATTTTCATGCTTTAAGAAGACAAATGCATAGAAGTTTTAGAAAGCCATTAGTAATAATGACACCTAAATCTTTATTAAGAAATAAGTACTGCTGATTTTAATAAATCTTGAAGTTTATTTTTTTCTAAATTATTCAAATTAAAAATAGAGCTAGTTAAGATTGATAAATTGTTATCCTTAAATTCAACAATTCCATCTTCTACATAAAACTTATCTTCACCAGATTTTGACTGTATAGCAATTATTCCTGGCTTTAAAAAAGAAATAATTGAAATATGGTTCTTAAGGATTCCCATTTCACCTTCAAAAGCTGGAACTACTACTTCTGTTACATCTTCTTTTGATAAAAAGGATTTTTCAGGATTGACTATCTCAACTTTAAATTCTTCGCTCATTAAGCAGCTGCTTCTTTTTTCCATTTTTTCAGCTTTTTCAATAGCTTCCTCAATTGTTCCTACCATATAGAATGCAGCCTCTGGAAGATGGTCGTACTCACCTTTACAGATCGCATCAAACCCTTTAATGGTTGACTCTAAATCAACCAACTTTCCGGGTGATCCAGTAAAAACTTCTGCAACAAAGAAAGGTTGAGATAAAAATCTTT
>CVSM01000139.1 GCA_001180065.1 Candidatus Pelagibacter communis | reverse complement strand
CAAACAAAGCAGTAGCCGCTTCTGTAGACTCTTCAGCTGTGTATTGTTGGGCACACCCATTAACTGGAGGAAAACAAATTGTAGCAGAGAGTTGGAGAAATTTAATTTCAGTTGGTGCAACTCCAATAGCAATAACTAATTGTCTTAACTTTGGCAGTCCAGAAAATGAAGATAATATGGGAGAGTTTGTTGAATGCGTTCAAGGAATTGGTGAAGCAAGTAAATATTTGAATTTTCCAGTGGTCTCTGGAAATGTATCTTTTTACAATCAAACAAAAGATATTGGAATTAAACCTACGCCTTCAATTGGAGGTGTAGGATTGATTAAAGACTATAAAAAAATGATAACAATGGATTTTAAAGAAATTGACAATTTGGTATTAGTTATTGGAAAAACTGAAGGACATTTAGATCAAAGTTTATTCGCTAGAACAATTTTAGATGAAAAAAATGGCCCGCCTCCAGAAATAAACCTTTTTAATGAAAAGAATATTGGTGAATCTTTGTTAAATTTAATTGATAAAAATTATATTAAAAGTGCACATGATATTTCATTAGGAGGTTTAATAACTGCTTTGAGTAAAATGTGCATTAAAGGAAACAAAGGAGTTAAAATTTATAAACCAAAAAATTTAATAAATGAAATTGAATATTATTTTGCTGAAGACCAAGGAAGATATTTAATCGAAATTGACCCTAAAGATTTTGAAAAAGTAACCGATATTTTAAACAAAAATTCAGTTCACCATGAAAAATTAGGGGTTATAATCGAAAATGAAATGGTGATTAATGATAAGACAAAAGTTACAATTGACGAATTAAAATCTTATAATACAAGTTGGTTAATAGATTATATGAGCTCATAATGGCAATGGATTTAAAAGAAATTGAAAAATATATAAAAGAAGCAATGCCTGATGCATCTATTGAAATTCAAGATTTAGCTGGTGATGGCAATCACTATTCAGCAATAGTTACATCGGCACAATTCAATGGTAAAAGTAAAATAGAACAACACAAAATGGTTTATAATTCATTGAAAGGTAAAATGGGTAATGAATTACATGCCTTAGCAATTAAAACAAAGGAAAATTAATGGATGATCAAATAAAAACATTAATTCAAAATCATATTGATAATAATGATGTATGCTTATTTATGAAAGGTACACCAGATGCACCACAGTGTGGATTTTCTATGGCAGTGGCAAATATTTTGAAAATACTAGAAGTTAATTTTAAAGGTATAAACGTTTTAGAAAATCAATCTCTAAGAGAAGGAATAAAAACTTTCAGCGACTGGCCTACCATACCTCAATTATATATCAAAAAAGAATTCATTGGTGGTTGTGACATTATTAAAGAAATGTATGAAAACGGTGAATTAAAAGACGTATTTGATAAAAAAGAAATTAATTATAAAAAAAATTAAATTCTCTTAACCTTTGAAATATTTTGTTCAAAAATGATTTTCAATTGTTTTTCAATTTTTTTTTTTGGTATCCTTTTTTTTATTAATTCAAATAAATTCGTTGTCTTATAATTCTTTATTATTGGATTTTTAACTAAATTTAAGCCTATACCTACGATCAAAAAATTTTGGTCAAATTTTTTGACTTTCTCTTGTAAAATTCCACAAATTTTTTTTTTTTCAATTAATAGATCGTTGGGTTTTTTATAAATAATATTCTTTTTATAATATATTTGAAGAAATTTTTTGACTAATATACAGTTAAATCTAGTAAGTCTTTGCAGTGAAAGGTTTATATTTCCCAAATTATAAAAAAAACTTACAAATAAATTTCCTTTAAGTGAAATCCATTTTTTTCCATACTGGCCTCTACCTTTTGATTGTATATCAGAAATCACCATACCGGTTTGATAATTGGTTTTTCTAATAATTCTTATTGCCGTAGAGTTAGTACTATTTACTCTCTTAAATCTAAATATTTTTAGTCTCATTAAATTAAATTAATTTTAGAGACCACTTCAATTAATTCACTTGGAAAAATAAAGTAAATAGCTATTAGGATTGTTGAAAAACAAAGAGAAAATTTTAACCATAAACTATGATCAGTATCATATTTTTCTTTTTCTTTATCAAAATAGATTATTTTTATAATTCTTAAATAATAGAAGGCTGCTACGACAGTAGATAACAAACCAACTATAGCTAAAAAATACATTGATTGTTCTAAAACTGATTTAAATATATAAAATTTAGCAAAAAAACCTGCTAATGGTGGAATACCAGCTAATGAAAACAAAATAATCAGTAATGATAAAGATAAAAGAGGATGATTTTTTGATAATCCAGATAAATCATCTATATCTTCATAGTACTCTTTATTTCTTTTCAGCATTAATAAACAAGAAAAAAAACCAAGATTCATTACGATATATATAGTTATATATATAATAGAACTTTGAACTCCATCATTAGAGCCTGTTGCTACGCCCGCCAAAGTATACCCGACATGTCCAATTGAACTATATGCTATTAGTCTTTTAAGATTAGTTTGTCCAATTGCTGCGATAGCACCAAAAAGCATTGAGGCAATAGATAAAAAAATTATTATCATTTGCCATTGTTCGATCAAATTTAAAAAAGGCACATATAAAAATCTTATAATCACTGATAAAGCGGCAATTTTTGGAACTATGGCAAAAAACAAAGTCACAGAGGTTGGGGATCCTTCATAAACATCTGGAGCCCACATATGAAAAGGTACAGCTGAAATTTTAAAAGCTAATCCAACTAATATGAATACAATACCAAATGTAATTGCATATTCATTTGAATTAAGTTGATTTGCAATAATTTCAAAATTTGTTGATCCAGTAAAACCATAAATAAGAGAACATCCGTATAATAATAGCCCTGAAGACAATGCACTTAATACAAAATATTTTAATCCTGCTTCAGAAGATTTAATTTGATCTCTATTGAATGTTGCTAAAACATACAAAGCTAATGATTGTAATTCTAAGCCCATATAAAATACAATCAGATCATTAGAGCTAATCATTATTAGCATACCTAAAACTGAACTCAAAATTAAAATTGGATATTCGATTTTAAAAATCTTAAATGTTTTTAAATAGTTTGAGGAGATAACTAAAACTAAAAAAGCAGCCAACAATGTAATAATTTTCATAAATGATGATAAATAATCAATTACAATACTATTATTGAACAATAGATTTTTTTTAATTCCTAAAGTTTCATTGAAGGTAATTACTGATGTAATAATCAATATAATTAGTGAGATATTTAAAATTAATTTAGAGCTATTATCCTTGAAAACTCCTAAAATAAGCAAAAACATTATTGATAAAGAAAGGAAAATTTCAGGGAAAACTAATTCTAAATTAAACATAACTATTTATATAATAAATTTAAATTATACATTTCAATTAAGTCACTAATTGATACCTCTATAGTATTAATTAATGGATCTGGGTAAAAACCAAAAAATAAAATTGGTACAGCAAGTGAGGATAAAATAAATATTTCTGATTTATTAAGATCTACAACTTCTTTCAAGTCCGAATTAACTAATTTACCAAAAACAACTCTTTTATACATCCACAGAATATAAGCTGCACCTAATATTACTCCTATACTTGCTATAACTGCTACTAAAAAATTATCTTTGAACGCACCCATTAAAATCAGAAACTCACCAACAAAACCACTTGTGCCTGGTAAGCCTAATGAGGCTAGAACAAATACCATTAATAAAACTGAATATTTAGGAACAATAGTCACAATTCCCCCGTATGTAGAAATTAGTCTTGAGTGTAATCTATCATATAAAACTCCAACACTTAAAAAAGCGCAGCTGATACAAGTCCGTGACTTATCATTTGTATAATACTTCCC
>CVSM01000138.1 GCA_001180065.1 Candidatus Pelagibacter communis | reverse complement strand
CTATAGAGCCGTGGTAGACCACCACGTTGATAGGCTGGATGTGGAAGCGCAGTAATGCGTGTAGCTGACCAGTACTAATAGCTCAATTGGCTTGATTTATGCACTGAAAAAAATTTTTTATGGTTATAGATCTAATTACTAATCAAATTTAAGACTCGATACTTCAGTTTTTTTTTCAAATTTAACCCATTTTTTTGTTTGTTTTTTGTTTTTAACAATCACCCATGGATTTGTTGAGAATATTTTTTTTCCAATTTTGTTTAGACAACTTACTTTAATTGACTCAAACTTGAAATTCTTATTCGTAGATTTACAAAATGATTTTGAAATTTCTATTTCTTTAATAAATGGTAAATAGTCGTACTTCAAGGGTACATTCTTTGATGAACAAAATTTAATTTCAGAGCATTTACCAATTTTTTTTCCATTCTTTTTTAAATCACACAAAAACTTTTTATTATATCTCCACGGAACGTTATAAATTTCTTCAAATCTATGCAAATAAGCACATCCTTTGTTCCAAGGTAATCCTAGATTACATATTCTAGCATTATTTTTTGAAAAAAATTCTAATATACTTTTTTTGCCCCAGGATGTAGTTAATTTAAAATTTCTGATATTTGAGATATTTCCGTAAACCAAATAGCTATGAATTGGTTGTCGTGTTCTGTAGTAATTTCTTTTTAAAGCTTCTTTTGATAAAACACCGTTGTTATTATCTATACTTTTTTCAATATCATAAAACCCAAATTTATTATAAAATTTTCCTGTGAAGGAAGGTAAAAAAAGAGTTCTTTTTTTTCCAACTTTTTCCTCAATTAATTTAAGAATTCTTTCTGGTAATTTAACAGTAGATTTTGTGTCAAAATTTAAATTATTAATGAATGAATAAATTCCACTATATAGAACTATTACATCGTCATCGTCTTTGATAACTTGATCAAGAGCAATCTTAAAATCCTTTTCTTTAATCACATTACTCTTCTAAACCTCCATCAATATTAATTGATGATCCATTTACGTAGTTTGCTTTAATTAAAAAATCTATCGCAAATAAAATATCTTTTATATCTCCAGTTTTTTTTGAAGGCACTTTATTTAAAAGTTTTTTTCTATATTCTTTATTGAGTTTTTTAAATAGTCCAAGATTAAAATTACCTAACTTTAGAGTATTAAATGTTATATTAAATTTACCGTATTCTTTTGACATAACCCTCATCATACTTAATGTTGCATTCTTACTCATAGAATATAAGATTGTGCCTTTATCGCCCAATATTCCGCCGGTAGAAGACACATTAATAACTCTGCCCCATTTATTTTTCATCATAAAAGGAATAACTTTGTTTATAACTTTAAAAAAACCATTAACATTAATTTCCATTGTTTTTTTGTAGTCCTTTTCTTCTACATATAAAGAAAGCTTATCAATTTTAATTGAGGCAAAATTTAAAATAATTATTCTATAATTATTTAAATTTACTATTTTTGAAATATTATTAATGTCTTTATTGCTTAGAAAATTAATTTTTTTTGTTAGTTTACCTTTTTTTGAGATTCTAGTTTTATTATAAAAAGAAATAACTTTATATTTTTTTATAAGTATTTTATTTAGTTCTTGACCAATACCACCGCTTGATCCAAAAAAAAGAATTAAATTTTTTTTTACCATTTTATTTTTACAATACCCCAAGATAATCCAACACCAAATCCACAAGCAATAATAATATTATTTTTTTTTAACTTTTTTTTATCAATACAATCTTTTAAAAGTAAAGGTATTGTTGAAGAAACTGTATTTCCATACTTTTCATAGTTTTCTAAAAAATAATTATTTTTGAATTTTAATTTTTCCTTAATTTTATCACACACATACTTACTGGCTTGATGAAGTGCTATGTATTTTACATTTCTTGCACTTAATCTATTTTTGAGAAAAAATTTTTTTATAAATTGAGGTATTTCTTTAATTGTAAAAATTGCAACTTTAGCACCGTCCATAAACATATTCTTTGAATTCTCTTTCAAGATAAGGCTACGGTATCCACTTCCATCAACTCCAAAATCAAAAGCCTGAAACTGATTCTTTTTAGAAATTTTAAGTAACGTTGCTGTTGAAGCATCAGAAAAAATAGGTTCACAACTATTATTATTTTTTTCTATGTATTTTGTGTAAGTATCAGAGCAGACAATTAGTCCGTATTTTTTTTTATTATTTAGATTTTCCAATGATCTTGCTAATTTTAATGCATAAATATATCCAGAACAACCCATGTTTATATCAACTGCATAAATATCTTTCGGGAGTTTTAATTCATTTTGGAGTATACAAGATATAGATGGAAATTTATAAGGAGAGGTTTGTGATACAAATAGTAAAAAACTAATTCTATTTTTTAGTTTACTATTTAAAATTTTTTTTGCAGATTTTATAGATAAACTTATTACATTCTCTTTTTCAGATGACAAATATCTCTTGTTAATACCTGTAGCTTTGATAATTTTTTTATATTTTTTTGAATTTAATGTCTCTGATTTATTTGGGAAAGAGGATTTAATTGAAACAATTTTTAAACCCATTTTATATACTTATTTGTTTAATTGTTTGATTATTTTTTTTACACTAGTCAATTTTGATAAATCGCCAATTTTTTTTATTTTTTTGCCATATAATTTATCTATTAGAGTAATTATTTCTAAATGTTTCAGAGAGTCGTAACCATCTATTTTCGAAAAATCATCTTTTTTTAAAAGTTCATTTTTGCTCACACTTAAAATTTTCGAAATTTTTGAAATAAATACTTCCTCTAATTTATTAATTTTTTTTTTGAGCATGGTAAATATCAGTTTTGAAGGTCAATATACCATATTTATTTTCAAAACATATAATCTTTTTACTTTTTAATTTTTTTAATAAATTTATATTTTTGTACATAGATTTTGGTAAAGGCCAAGTTTTAGTTTTTATTAATTTGATATTATCAAATTTTTTTTTTAATACTGATATTATTTTTTTTTCATTAGATAAAGATATGACTGGAAATAAAATTATTCCCTTTTTATTTAAGTAAAATCTTGCCTCATTTAGAAATTTGATTACATTTTTTGTTCCATCTATACCTGCATTATTTGTACAATTTTGATACCAGGGAGAAACTTTCGCAACTCCATCTGCAATTGCAGCAACGTCCGAAACAATATAATCAAATTTATAATTCTTCCATGGATTAAATATTTTACCTTTCTTAATTTCGTAATTAATTTTAAATTTTTCACAATTTTGTTTAGTATTTTTGCAGGCTGAATTCGAAATATCTGAAAAATATACCTTTTTTTTAATTTTTTTGATTTTCGATATTGAGATTCCTACAATACCGTTTCCACAACCTAAGTCTAAAATTGTTTTGTTAGATTTTATTATCTTTGTTGAAGCATCAATCAAAAGGTCAGAGGTTCCTGTAGGTACAAATACATTCTTATTAACTAAGGTTTTTAAATTATTTAATTTGTTTCTCATTATTTTTATAATTTCTATATTATTTAATAATATTTCAAAGTTTTTTATAAATTTACATCAAAGTAATAAAATTAATATACTAAATTTTTCGATTTAAGTTTTAAAAAAATTTTTTTAGTCAATTTAAAACTCAAATTTATTTTATTTGCAATTTTTTCAATTGAATTATTACCGTCAGCGTACTGGAGAAAATTCATATAATTTTTAGTCATACTTTTTTTTTCTTTAGTTGAAATAGTTGGATATAAACCTCTTTTACCCATTTGAGGTTCACATAAAATTTTATTTTTTGGAATAATTTTATTCATTAAAATCATAATAGATTTTTTTGCTACATTGAAACCACCTTGAACACCTTTTAAGGTAACAAGTTTGAAATTATCAAGAGAGGTATGGTATTCTGGAAATTCTCCATATTTAGTTCTAAATATAGATGTTATTTTAAGATCGATTCCAGGAGAATTAAATTGTCTCTCGTCAGATCCTCGTTTTAAAAAAGAATAAATTTTATATTTTTTAATTTTTAACTTTTTATAGGCTTCAAGAAGAGCCTCATCAGATGGAGAATTTTCATATTTTGACATCATACAAGAATGATTTTTCTCATCTCCGATGCAACTTAGATTGTAACCCCCAATAACATTACTTTTTAATTTGTTAAAGTTTTGTTTAATGTAAGCTATAGATCCTATTGTTTCTGGTATAAAGATAAATCTAAGAGACTTATTCAAATTTTTAAACTTTTTAAAATAATTTATTAAACTCATAGATACTATTGGACCACTAAGTTCGTTATTAGCCATAGATGGATGACATACATAAGTAGAAATTAAAATTTCATCTGAAGAATTTCCTTTTAAAAAAAACTCCCCATAATTAAGAAATCCTTTTTTATTAAAACTAGATTTTATTACTACTTTAAATTTATCACTTTTCTTATATTCATTTTTTAACTTTTTAAATTGATTAAAAGAAAGACAAAAACCCCATCTTTTTTTATAATATGAAGTAATGTAAGGAATTGCATTTGGTTGTTTTTTTATTGTGAATAAATTATTTAAAAGATTGTCTCTACTTATAGTTTTATTAATTGGTTTTGAATAACCAACAATATGTAAATTATTTTTTTTAAAATCAATAATTTTATTTCCATTTTTATCAATTATGAATGCGTCTGAAATATTCCATTCCTGTGGAATTCTCCAATCAAAAACTTTTGTTCCAGATTTAATTTTTTTTATTTTTAATTTTGGAAATTCTTTCTTAATTATTTTAAGAGTGTTTTTAATTCCTTTACCGGTTAAACTTCTATTTAAAGGAAATAATGTTTTCTTTGCTAAAAAATAATATCTATTTACAGTCATCTTATTTTATTTTTCTCGCAAAAGCATAAAGTGTAAATTTTCCACTTTTTTCTTTTATTTTATCAATTAAAATTACTTTAAAACTACTAGAATTTAATGAATTATTTAAAGAGTCTAAGCTGAATACGTGAAGGTGATCAATTGCAAATTCTTCTTGATATTTTGCTTTCTTTTGTTTGGATGCGGTCAATCCATCTGGCACTTCTATGTAAATGTATCCATTTTTTTTTAATAAATTATTACACTGTTTTAAAAATAAAATTGGGTTTTTAATATGTTCAGCAACTTTATTTAATGAAATAATATCAAACTTCTTATTGTTAAGTTTTTTTACATTTAAATTTGAATGAATTATATTTAATCCAAGTTTTTCTCTTCCAAATTTTACAAAATTAACATCTGGCTCAATACCAATTAGTTTCCATTTTACTTTGTTTTTAATTGCATCTAAAAAAATTGATAAACCACTACCAACATCCAATAAAGATATTTTTTTATTTTTATATTTTTTGAAAAAATTCAAAAACCTGTTTACTCTATGAAAATTATCTGACTGACTTTTTAACTTTTTAATTTTATTAAATTTTTTTAAAATATTTTTTCCGTGCGAAATAATAGAGTAATTCTCTTTGTAAAATTTATTTGTATTTATTTTGTGTATAGCAAAAAAATGATTACAATTTTGGCATTTGACAACTTTTCTTTTATAATTTTTTATACCATAATTTGGTTCATTTGGTGGTTTCTTAATATATTTAAAAATTTCATGAATATTTTTGTGATTATTTAGACATTTCAAATTTTCACAATATTTTCCAGTTTTCTTAGATACCATCAATTTTTTTATAAAATCATCATCATTTTCAAATAGATCTAATCTCGATAATATTTTTTGATTTTCAAATTCAATGTATTTTTTAAATTTTGTTAACTTGTTATCATCAACTACCATTATAAATATATTATTATATATGTTCTTTACTAAAAAAGTTTGGAAACCGTTATTCCTTAATCTTTTATTAATTGATGGGGTCGCATAATAACCCCAATTTGTTATTCCAAAATCGTAATCTTTTTTTTTATTTGAAAATGTTAAAAGTTCAAATTCCTTGTCAGTATGATCTACATTTACTTTTCCGTAATCTTTTACATTAAAAGACTTATCAAATCCTACTGAAAAAATTCTGGGCTTTTTTTTAATGTTAAATTTCATTTAATGGATTGGGTATTTTAATATCCATTTATTTTTATATTTTTTCCAAAGCTTTTTATTTCTAAATTTTTCACATGTTCTTTTAAATTCATTTTCAGAAATTCCAATAAATTTACAAAATTTACTTATGTCACTCTTCGGAGCTTTAAAATTATCTTTAGTTATAATTTCTATAGATTTTTTTCTAGAAATTCTTTTATTTCTAATCTCTAGGCTTAAATTATCGTACATTCTAGAAAAACCATATTTAAATATTTTTAGATAATGGTGTATTGAAATAAGATCATCATCAATATCTGCAAAATCGTAAAAACCTGTTTTAGGTTTTTTCTTTATTATACTGAATCCAAACTTTTTTGCATATTTAAATGTCTTTTCAGGATCCCATTTGAAATACTCACCCATAAAAATATTAATTGGAGATTTTAAATTTTTTAAATATTTGTTTTTTATAAAGGGAGCCATATCCTGCTTAGTTAAATCATTATCTATCCAATC
>CVSM01000137.1 GCA_001180065.1 Candidatus Pelagibacter communis | reverse complement strand
TAAACAATGTTCCATCATCAAACATCATTCCATTATCATAACACATCGCAGAATAAACAATTTGTCCAATGGATAGTTTTTTAATATTTCTAGTTAATGTATAATTCATCAACTCTTCAGCATCAGGTCCAATAATTTCAAATTTTCTTAATGAAGATAAATCAATAAGAACTGCGTTCTCCCTACAAGCATTGTATTCTTCAATAACACCATGTTTGGTGTAATCATTAGGTAGCCAAAATCCTCTTGCATCAATAAAATTTCTTGTTAGCTTTGAAGTTCTTTCGTAGAAACCAGAATTTCTTGTAAGTTTTTTTTCAGAGTCAGCTTTCATTCTAAATGCAAATGATTTTGAAAATTCTTTTTTTTTGTCGTATGTTCTAACAAAAATATCTGTTGGATTCCACGAATTACATGGATCGATATCACTCGGACAAGCTGTTGTGCCTATTGTTAAATCTTTAAGTGCTCGAAACATCACATAATCACCTGGTCTTGCATATGACTCGTCTGAAATTACTGAATTTAGCCCAGTAGCTGATGTATTAAAAAATAAGTTTATTGCATGCCATCCTTTTTGTTTCTGTACTCCGTATTTGTCCATTGAATTTGTAAGATTATCTGAGCAATTAGGATGACCAAAGTAACCAACGTCCTCGTAATATTTTGAGGTACAAGCTAAGTTAAATGTATCATGTTTACCCACAGTATCCCTAATTACCTCAACAAGAGGCTCATGATCTGTATCATAAAACTTTGAAAATAATCCTGGGCCTGGAAACGTATTTCCCATAAAAGTCCTAGTTGTTTGCCAATCGAGACCCTTTTCTAAACCTTTATCAAGCTTTCTAGTATCAAAAGCGACAAAGTCTGAACATTGTCTACCCGCTGGACTTATTATTTGAATGTAATCACCCTCTTTAACTTGATAAGAAATGCTAGTTTGTCTATCAATGTTTTTTTCATAACTTGGCTCATAAACTGGGTCAGGAATTACTGCTAATTCTTTGTCATTTTTAATTTTTGATCTTTTAATAAATATTGTTAAATCACTTGATGGATTTTGTTCGCTAATCAACATATTATTTTGAGGAGCTGCAAATATCACATAAGACTTATCTTTTGATTTGAGTTTAATTCTTTCACCACTAGGTGTATCAATGTCAAAAACAATAGCCGATTTTGATAGCTTGATATCTAAATTTCTTTTTTTTAGTTGGTAATTGGTTGCTAAAGAACTTTCATCCTTACTATTTAATATTTTTTTAATAAAATCATATTTGTTATTTTCTTTTAGACTTAAAATTCCGAGTTCGGATTTTCCATCTTTATTAAAACAAACAATCTCGCAAATTTGATTACCTTCATCATTTATTATTTCAATTTCATCATCAGGAAAAATTTGTAAACCTGTTAATCCACCAGCATTAACGACATGTCTTTCAACTCCAGGTGGTAGTACATTTAAACCAGGCTCTTTAATATCTAAAGTAGTCAGCGACATTTTTTCTAAATCTATTTCTATAATATATAAATATCTGGGTGTTGACTATCATTTTACTTAGGCACATACTAGGGAACTTAATATTAAGAAAGGGGAATAAATGCGAAAAATAATATCATTAATATCTGCAATGATAATTTCAGTGGTAAGTTTTGCTGGTTTATCAAATGCAGATAGCAAAAAGCCCATCGTAATTCCGACACACAATTGGTCAAGTCAAATTGTAATGGCTTACGTTATTGGTGGAATAATGGAAGACATGGGTAACAACGTAAAATACGTAAATGCTGACTCACAAGCAGTATACGAGTCAATTAGAATTGGTGACGTAACTTTATCTCACGAGGTATGGGAATCTGCTTTTGGTAAATC
>CVSM01000136.1 GCA_001180065.1 Candidatus Pelagibacter communis | reverse complement strand
ACACCTTCAGGAATATAAACGAATGATCCATCTGTAAAAACAGCAGAGTTTAATGTAGCAAAGAAATGATCAGTAACTGGTATTACTGTACCTAAGTATTTTTTAACAAGATCAGGATGTTTTTGAATTGCCTCTGACATTGAGCAAAAAATTATTCCATGTTTGGTCAATTCACCTTTAAAAGTAGTTGCAACTGAAACAGAGTCAAATACAGCATCAACAGCAATTCCATTTAGTCTTGCTTGCTCTTGTAATGGAATTCCAAGTTTTTTGTATGTCTCTAAAAGTTTAGGATCAAGCTCGTCTAAACTTTTTGGCTTATCTTTCATACTTTTCGGTGCTGAATAATAATACAAATCTTGGTAATCAATTTTAGGGTATTTTGGTTTTTGCCAATTAGGTTCTTTTAAAAGTTTTAGTCGCTCATAAGCTTTTAATCTAAAGTCTAACATCCATTGAGGTTCTTTTTTGATATTAGAAATAAATTTGATCACATCTTCGTTTAAGCCTCTTGGAGCTTTAATATTTTCTATATCGGTAGTAAAACCGTACTTATAATCTTTTAACTTTTCTATATCTTTTTCTCTAGTATCCATTTTTAAATTCTTCTCTCAATGTTATCTTTAATAAGATCTTCTAAACTCTTTTTTTTAAAAAAGTCATTTATATGATTTTCAAGCTCGTCCCATAAATTGTGAGTTAAACATTTTGTTGATTTACCGTTACATCCTTTTTTAGAGTCTTTTTTGCATTGAACAGTTTTAACTTTTTCATCGACTGCATCAAAAATATTTGTAAGTTTAATTTCTTTAGCTTTTTTATTTAGAATATAACCTCCTTGTGTTCCTCTTACACTTTGAACTATTTCTTTCTTTCTTAATTTAGAAAAAATTTGTTCTAAATAATCTAGGGAAATTCCCTGTCTTAACGATATATCTCTCAGAGAAACTGGATTAATATTGTTAAATTTTGCCAGGTCCACTAAAGCCATTACCGCATATCTGCCTTTAGATGTAAGTCTCATAATGCTTATTTTAAGCGATATATATAAACCTGACTAAAATAGTCAAGTTTGTAAGTCAAAAAAAAATTAACAATTTGTCACGCAGTTGTGATAAATGTAATTTTTTTTTGAGAATAATTATCAATAGCGATTATGGATAATAAAATTTTAGAGATATTTATACCAGGGCCTGCTGGAAGACTTGAGGCAAAATATTTTAAAAGTAAAAAAAGCACGTCACCTATTGCATTAGTACTTCAACCTCATCCACAATATGGTGGGACAATGAATAATAAAGTTGTAGTAGAAACTTTTCAAACTTTTATGGATAATGATTTTTCAGTTTGTAGAGTAAATTTTAGGGGTGTTGGAAAAAGCGATGGTGAGTTTGATAATGGTCAAGGGGAACTTGCTGATGCAGCAGCTGCTTTAGATTGGCTTGAAAGAGAAAATTTTGATAATTCTCAATGCTGGGTTTCTGGATTTTCTTTTGGTTCTTTGATTGCTATGCAATTATTAATGAGAAGACCTGAAATAAATAGATTCATAGCAATTTCGCCTCAGCCAAATGTTTATGATTTTTCTTTTTTATCACCATGTCCTACATCAGGAATAATGGTTTACGGAAAAAAAGATGAACTTGTTCCATTAGAACATATTAATGAACTTGATAAAAGATTAAGTGCTCAAAAGGGAATTAAAGTTGAATTTCAAGCTATTCCAGAAGCAAATCATTTTTTTTCAAAAAGTGAAAATGCTTTAGCAAAAAGTTTGGATAAGTATATTAAAAAAGAAACTGCTCTATATTAAAAGTTTTTAACTGTAATTCCTCCTATTAAAGGTTTGACGCACCTTGTCGTATCTGGAAATGTAATTGGTAGTCCTAAATATGATCTTATTGCGAGATATCCAAAAGCTTGAGATTCAATAAAATCTCCATTTTGATTAAAATTATCAATATTTTCTATAGATATGCTTTCGAAGTTATTTAAATATTGTTTAATAGTTTTAATTAAGAAATTATTTTTTCTACCCCCTCCACAGATTAAATATTTATTTGAAAAATAATCTTGTTTTTTATGTAAAAATTTTATTCCTTCTGCAATTAAATAAGCTGTAAAATTTGTTATTGTGGCACAACCATCTTCTAAAGAAAGCCCTCTTGCAAAAGAAATATCAAAATCTTTTATATCTAGAGAATTTTCGTAAGAACTAAATTTAAAATTTTCAATAGCTTGATTAAACAAAAGCTGGTTATTGATCCCCGACTCACCAGTTAATCCATTTTTATCAAATTTTTTATTAGAGTTTTTTCTCATCCATTCATCTATCAAGCAATTACCTGGGCCGATATCAAATGCTTTAATATTATTTTTTGACTCATCTTTACTCATAACTGTTTTAGTAATGTTTGAAATTCCTCCTATATTTAAAATATTTGAAAATGAGTCTTTAAAATCATTGAAAATATTATTTGCTAAAAGATTATGAAATATTGGTGTTAAAGGTGCTCCCTGACCTCCGTTTTGGAGATCATTTTTTCTAAAATCATAAACAACTTTTTTTTTTGTCAGTTGTGATAATAGCCCTCCATCGCCTAACTGTTTCGAAATTCTATTACTAGGGTCATGAAAAATTGTTTGTCCATGAAAACCGATTAAATCAATTTTTTCTGTATAATTTGATATTATTTCATTAACTATTTTACCATGAAAAATAGTTAGTTCTCGTTCTAATATTTTCAATTCATTTGAAAATTTCACTAGTTTATCTTTTGTTACAATCTCATTTCTTAAATCAATAAGCTTTTTATGAAGAGTGACATCAAATTCCCAGTATTCATCTAAAACATTGTCAAATTTGCTATGACCATCTGACTTAATAATTGAAGCATCTACACCATCCATAGATGTGCCACTCATTAAGCCTAATGCTGTGAAAATCTTGTCCATTATTATTTTTTTTTAATTAAATTATGTATATTGTGTAACTATAGACATATGAATAAATTTTTAAAAGAATTTAAAGATAGAGGTTATTTTTATCAGTGTACCAATGAAAATGATTTATCGGCGTTATTAGATAGAGAATCAATAAAAGGTTATATAGGTTTTGATTGTACTGCTGAAAGTCTGCATGTTGGCAGTTTGCTCCAAATAATGTGTTTAAGATTACTGCAAAAACATGGACATAGACCTATTGTATTAATCGGTGGTGGAACAACAAGGATAGGCGATCCTTCAGGTAAAGATAAAACTCGAAAGATTTTAAATGAAAAAGAAATAGATAAAAATATTAAGAATATCGAAAAAATTTTAAAAAATTATCTAAATTCAAAAAATCCAAAAACTAAACCAATATTCGTTAATAATTATTCTTGGTTAAAAGGATTAAACTATATTTCATTTTTAAGAAATATAGGAAAACATTTTACAATAAATAAAATGTTATCATTTGACAGTGTAAAAACTAGATTAGAAAGAGAACAGTCTCTAAGCTATATGGAATTCAATTATATGATACTTCAAGCTTATGATTTTTTGGAACTAAATAAAAAAAAAAATTGCGTTTTACAAATTGGAGGATCAGATCAATGGGGAAATATTGTTAATGGTGTAGAATTAATTAAAAGATATTCTAACAAAGAAAGTTTTGGATTAACGACTCCTTTAATAACTCTAGCCTCAGGTGCTAAGATGGGTAAAACAGAAAGTGGTGCTATTTGGTTAGATAAGAATTTATTATCACCTTATGACTATTGGCAATTTTGGAGAAATACTGATGATAGAGATGTTATTAAATTTTTAAAATATTTTACAGATTTAGAAATTAATGAAATTGAAGAAATTAAAAGTCAGAATATTAATGATCTTAAGATAATTTTAGCTAATAAAGCTACTTCAATGCTTCATGGTGATAAAGTTGCTAAAAATTCAGAAAAAGCTGCTCAAGAGATGTTTTCAGGAGGTTCACTTGGTTCAAGTTTACCTTCAATAAAAATTGGATCAGAAGAAATTAAAAAAAAAATAAATATTATAGATCTTATTATTATCTCTAAAATAGAAAAATCCAAGAGTGAAATAAGAAGACTCATTAAAGGAAATGCTATTAAATTAAACGATAAAATTATATCAGATGAAAAATTAATCATTCAAAGAGAATTATTCAATGATAATTATCTTAAGTTATCCATCGGTAAAAAGAGACATATTAAAATTGAGTTAGATTAATTTTTTTTTATTTTTTCTAGAGTTCTAGTGATAAACCTAGGTGTCAGAGTCTTAATTGGATTTACTGTCGTTTCAAGATTTTTTGGAGGACCTTTAATCTTGAAACTTACACCAAATACACCCTCACCTGTTTTTGATCCAACAAGAATTTTTCCAAGAACAGGTATTGATCCAATAGCTTTATTGATAGTTGTTGCAGGTACAAGTGTACCCCTTAAACTTATCAATTTATTTTTTTCTACATATCCATTCATTAAAACTGAAATTGCAGGTCCTATCGCATAGATCTCCTCAATAGTCATCAAATCTCCTTGATTTGTGAAATTCATTTCGAATTCATTAAACCTGATACCTTCACCAGATAAAAGATCAGCAATTCCTTGTAAAGAAGCTAAGGTTAATAATTTAGTTAAAGCCGGTAATTCTTTTAATTTGAAATCATAAATCTTTATTGTTGAAAATGAATTTTTTCCTTTTTTCGTTGAATAGAAATCAAGCACACCTTCCTCAAAACCTTTTATAAATTTATATCTATTTACAATTGGAACTGCTTTATCTAAAAAAAGTGTAGTAATTTTTTCATCATTATTTGTTTCAATAGTAAATTTTAATTTCTTATCATCAGAAAATTGACCTATTATTTTTCCATTAATAATATCTTGATTATTAAAAGTTAATTTCCCAATGAATTTCTTAAGACTATTTTCTTTGTCTAAAAATAATTTATTAATATTTATATTTAATTTAAAATTTTTTTTTAAAATATTACTTTTTTCATTATTTTCTATTAAATTATCTACAAGTTTGTTTATATTAAGAGAAGATCCTTCTAAAAGATAAATATTATTTTTCTTTTTAATTACAAATTTATTTTGAATATCATCCTGATCGGTATAAATTGCTTTTACAGATTCAAGATCGATGACATTAAATTCTTCATTTAAAGTTAAATCTACGATACTCAGTTTATTATCATTTTCTTTTAAGGAAATTAAGTTTAATTGAGTTATATTTTTAGAATTTTTAGTACCATCAATTTCTATCATTAATTTACTTTTTTTATTTTTTTGAAAATTCATAAAATCTATTAAAAAAGGATTATCTCTTATTTCGATATTAGATTTAAAAGAAAAATTTTTTTCTTTTTTTATAAATGAATAAGATAATTCATCATTATTTTCTTGTAGCAAAATCTCTCCAACACCATTAATTTTTAAGGTTTTTTTATTATAATTTATCTTTAACTTATGATTATCAAATCTTATTTTTTTTTTTATATTTGGAAAATTTTTTTTTAAATCAAACTTATTCAATAATGAGAATCTTTTTAATTCAACATTGGAGTCTAATATCAAATCTTTAATACGAAATTTTTTACTAATTTTAAAAGAGAATTTATTATTAGAACTAAATTTAATTTTATCAATATCTAAGTTTTTAAAATAAGGTTTTACCAGTAAATTAAAATTTTTGTCGTTAAATTCAGTATCTTTGTTATTTAATTCTCCTCTTATGACAAATTCATCCTTAAGATTACTAATATTCAATTTCTTAGAATCTAATTTTAAATCGTTAAGTGAAAAAGAGATATTGTTGAATACTAATTCAGAATTTTTATACTCATAACCAAAATTTAATTTTTTAAATTTATATTTTTTTAAAATATCTATATTTGTATCTTTTACGAGTCCATTAATTTTATAATCGTTTTTGATATTTCCCTCTTTATCAAAATTCAATTTGATATCGGCTATTAAGAAGCCTTTATCAATAATATTTTCTAAAAGATAAAATTCTGGACCACGATTAAATACTCTAATAAATGATATTAAATCTTTAATTTTTAACGTCTCTGTTGAAATTTCTGCACTCTCAGTCAAAGTTTTTTCACTAAATAAAGATCTAATTGGAATTTGTATTTTTATACTTTGAATTTCTAAAATTTTATTTTTATTTTTTAATTTTGATCCAATAGTTTTAGCTTTCAGCTTAAAATTTAATGGATCGAGAATTATTTTAATCTCATTTAATTCAATCTTTAAATCATTATTAATATTTTCAACTTTCTTTATTATATGACTATTAAATCTTTTTGTTTCAAAGCCTACCAGGCTCATATAAATTACTAAAATACTTAAGAAAAAAATGAACGATGCAATTAATTTTAAAAATATTTTCATTTTATTTGATACAAAGATTCTTCAAGAAAATTATCTATTTCCCCGTTTAAAATTTTTTCAGGACTAGAACTTTCAAAATTTGTTCTATTGTCCTTAACTAATTTATAGGGCTGTAGAACATATGATCTAATTTGATGTCCCCATCCTATTTCTGCTTTTGAAGACTCTAAATTCGAATTTTCTTTTTCTTTTTTTTTAATTTCATAATCATAAAGTCTTGCTTTAAGCATATTCATGCATGTTTCTTTATTTTTATGTTGAGATCTCTCGTTTTGACACTGAACTACTATCTTAGTAGGTAGATGAGTAATTCTTACTGCGCTATCAGTTGTATTTACATGCTGTCCACCAGCGCCGCTTGATCTATATGTGTCTATTCTCAAATCTTTATCTAGGATTTCTACATTTATATCTTCATTGATAACTGGGTATATCCAAACACTTGCAAAACTAGTATGTCTTCTTGCTCCAGAATCGAATGGAGAAATTCTTACCAATCTATGTATACCGGACTCTTTTTTTAACCAACCAAAAACATAATCACCCTCTATTTTTATTGTAGATGATTTTATTCCTGCCTCTTCACCTTTGTGTTCACTAATTAAGTTTGATTTAAATTTTTTACTATCAGACCATTTTAAATACATCCGTCTAA
>CVSM01000135.1 GCA_001180065.1 Candidatus Pelagibacter communis | reverse complement strand
ACTAGGTGCAAGATCTTTTTTCTTTAACTCTTTATCAAGTTTTTTTAAAGCAGGTCCATCATTCCAAAGAAGAGAGAAAGGTGTTTTGAGTTTTCTAAAAAATTTCCAAGCTCTTTTTGCTTGTTTTTCATTAGCTTTATCAAGACCCACTATAATATGATCTAAGTATTTTGTTTTACTAATTTCTTCTACGATATTAGGTAATGCGTTACCTTCTAGCTCTGAGTAAAGACAGGGTAAAATTAATTCCATCTTTCTTTCTTTAGAAAATTTTAATAAATCTTTTTCAATTTCAGTTGTAGATCTTGTTCCAAAATCGTGCAATGTTGAAATTATTCCATTTTGAGAAAATTCACTCATACTAAAGTTTAGACACTATAGTTTAATTTAGCTAGAGCCATTTTAATCACATCAGCCCAGCCCTCTGGAGATGGCTTATTAGAAAATATAAGATTATCAATATTAATTTGATCAAGTTTAAATTGATCGTTAAAAACTAAGCATGGTATATCGCAATTTTTTAACATATCCAGATCATTATAATTATCACCAACAGCAATTGTTTTTATTTTATTTTTAGTTTTTTTTAAAATTTTAATAACTTTATTCATCGATTTTACTTTATTAACATTATCACAAAGATTTGAGACACGCCCACCTTCTTGTAATGTTAATGAGTTAGAACTTAAAACTTTTATTAATCTATTTTTATCTTTTTTTTCTCCATTAAATAAAAATGGTAAGGTATATTTTCTATTTAAAACGTCATTAAGTCTGTCATCTTTTTGTCCAAATATTTTTTCTTGTTTTTTTTTATCTAGTTTAGAAATTAAAAGACATTTATTCTTAATTTTTTCTGGTACTTTTAAATCAAAAATTTTAAGTAATTCTTCCTTTTCCCTACTCAAAATGATTTTATTTGGAAAATTAGAGTTTATTAAGTTTAATCCACTTATTGAAGATCCATTTTCTGAAATATAAGGTAGTTCAACACCCAGCTCCTCATTAAATTTTTCAATTTCTTTTTCAGTTTTGCTAGAATTTGGTATGATAATTATTTCATTGTTTATAAGGTCTTTAATGTAGTCTTTTATTGGATCAAATTTAAAGGTTTCTCTATGCAAAAGAGATCCATCAAGGTCAGTAAAAATGATTAATGAAAATTTTTTTTCCAAACGAAGCTATCTTATCCTTTTTTTTGATTTATCAAAAAATAATACTTTATCTTTTGAAAAAGAAATTTTTAATGATTTATCAGTAACATTTTCTGAGGATTTGATTATAATATCGTTTTTAGAAAATTTTGTATAAATAATTTTTTCAAATCCTAAATTCTCAATTAGATCTATTTTTACATCTGCTTCAATCTCATAATCACCCTTTACACTTATATTTTCCGGTCTAATGCCAAGATAGACTTCATCTTTAAACTCAAAATTTCCAAAAGTTATTTTATTTTTAAAAAGTTCTATTGTATTTGAATTAATAATTTGTTCTTTATTAATTTTAATAATATTCATTTTTGGGGAGCCAATAAATTCTGCAACAAAAATGTTATTGGGATCAGTGTAGATCTCATGTGGTGTTCCAAATTGCTCAATAATTCCTTTATTTAGAACAACAATTCTATCAGCTAGTGTCATTGCTTCTAT
>CVSM01000134.1 GCA_001180065.1 Candidatus Pelagibacter communis | reverse complement strand
CCAAACAAGAACCTATAATTGCTCCACAAAATATTGGTGAAATCTTATTAGTAGCAGGTAAAGGTCATGAAAAGACTCAAGATATAGGAAAAAAAAAAATTAATTTGTCAGATAAAGAAATTATTTTAAAAGCTATTAAAATTAGAAATAAAAATTTATCAAATAATCTTAAATTTGAGATAATTAAAGAAATATCAGAATCTAAGAAATTTAAATCTCCTAAGCTTTTAAAAAAAGCAAGGATTAATTCCAAAGAAGTGAAAAAAAATGATATTTTTTTTGCAATAAAAGGAAAAAAAAATGATGGAAATAAATTTGTAAAACAATCATTTAAAAGAAAAGCCTCTTTAGCCGTTGTTAATACAATACAAAATGATTGTAATATCAAAAGACAAATAAAAGTGAAAGATACTCTTAAATTTTTGACTGAAATTTCGAAGATATTTAGAAAAAATATCAAAACTAAAGTAATTGCTATAACAGGTAGTTGTGGAAAAACTACACTCAAAGAATTACTGGGAAATTCACTTAAAAAAATTGATAAAGCAAGTTTTTCACCAAAATCCTATAATAATAAGTTTGGAGTACCTCTAAGTCTATTTAATTTAAATCAAAATGACAAATATGGAGTTTTAGAAGTAGGTATGGATAAAAAAGGCGAAATTGATCATTTGTCAAAGATTATAAAGCCAGACGTTAGTGTCATAACAAATGTTAATTATGCTCACGCAAAAAATTTTGAGAATATAAATCAAATCGCTTTAGCTAAATCAGAAATTATCCAAAATACGAAACCAAATGGTTATGTGGTCTTAAATGCAGATGATAAATTTTTTAGATTACACAAAAAGATAGCTTTAAAAAATAATCTAAAAATAATTTCTTTTGGAATAAAAAGTAAAAAATCAAATATTAAATTTATCGATATTAAAAAAATTCGGAAAATATATGAAATAAGTATTCGGATTAAAAATAAGAAAAAATCTTTTTTCATCTCTAATAATTTTAAAAACAATATTTATAATATTCTTGCTGCATTAGCAGTAATAGGTATTTATAAAGATATCATAAAATTAAATAGAAATATTTTTCGTAATTTCCAAATACCTAAAGGTAGAGGCGATTTTTTTAACTTAAAAATAAATAAAAAAAATATTAATTTGATTGATGAAAGTTATAATTCAAATCCTCTTTCATTAAAATCTGCAATTCTAAATTATGATAAAATTTCCTCTAAGAATAAAAAAAGATATCTTCTGTTAGGTGACATGCTTGAACTTGGAAAACACTCAAAAAAACTTCATCAATCAATTTCACCGTTAATAAATAAATCAAAAATTGATAAAGTTTTCGTAAAAGGAAATAAAGTGATTTCTATGTTTAAAAAACTTACAAAATCAAAAAAAGGTGGAATTTTATATAATAATTCTCAAATCATTGAATTGATTAAAAATAGATTAAATAATAATGATTATTTAATGATCAAAGCCTCAAATGCGACAGGTTTCAACCGTATAGTGCAAGATTTAAAAGGACAAAAATAATGCTTTATACATTTTTACTAAATTTTGTAGATAGTTTTGGGTTCTTAAATGTTTTTAAATATTTGACATTTAGAACAGGCTTATCATTTTTTACTTCTTTAATTATTGTCTTAATAATTGGAGGTCCTTTTATAAAATTTTTTTCAAATCAAAAAATTT
>CVSM01000133.1 GCA_001180065.1 Candidatus Pelagibacter communis | reverse complement strand
GCTGCTTGAGCGATAGCCAAAGAGACTGGTATCTCATCCATTCTAATTTTTAGCACTGTTAGATCCTTCGAGGGCACGCCGTATTGCTTGTACTTTTTTTCGATCCACTTTTTTTCTAAATCTGTGTTATTACTTTTGTTAATTATACTAAAAAGTCTTTTTCGATCTAATCTTATATTATTGTTCTCTTTTAATATTAATGGTAAGACTATTTGAATAAAAAATTCTTTTCTTTTTTTTGTATTTTCTATCTTTTTAATCTCATTAGGAAGCAACGTAAGAGCTACAGGTTTTACTAATTTTTTTTTTCTTACATCATCGAGCTTATAATTTGTATCTTCAAACAACTGTCTTATTGTTGATGCATTTAATCTAACAGAATCTGTTTCGATTTCGTTTAAACTAAAAATATCAACCAATAAGTCTTTTTCATTTAAAATTTTATCATTGTCACCGATACTATTATTTTTGCTATTTAAGGTATATGCCAAAACTTTTTTTGAATTATTTTCTATTGCAAGATTATTTTCATTTACAAAGCCCAATATAATTGGCATTGAATAAAAAAAGAAAATTACTAATAAAGAACACAGAAAAATTCTTGGTAAAGATCCAAGGTCATTTTGGTCAAAGAATTTTAAAAATTTAATATTTTTACTATAAAATTGTCTTCTCATTTTTTTTAAATCGCTTCCACACCTTTTACCTCAGGTATATAATGACACAAAAGGTTTTGAACTCCTTGTTTAAGTGTCATTGTTGAACTTGGACATCCAGAACAGCTACCTTGTAATTGTACTTTCACTATTCCATCATTAAATTCTTTAAATTTTATGTCACCTCCATCTTTTGCAACAGCAGGTCTTATTTTTTGATCTAACAATTGTATTATTCTTTTTTCTATATCCTCTAAATTTCTATCATCCTCGTTTAAATCTTTATCAATAACAAATTCTTTTCCACTAGAATAAAAATCATTAATTAAAGAAACGACAATATGTTTAATTTCTTCCCATGGTGTTTCGTTACGTTTATTTATTGATATAAAATCCTTTCCTAAAAAAATTCCTTGAACACCATTTATAGACAATAAATTTTTAACCAATTCATTGTTTATGTTGTCTTCTTTTGTAACCTCAAAGGACCCATTATTTGAAACAATTTTACCAGGCAGGAATTTTAATGAGTTTGGATTTGGAGTAATTTCTGTTTGAACAAACATAGTTTAATATATAGTTCATTATCATAAAATTGAAACTCGTTAATAAAATTTTTTTCAAAAACCCACTATTTCATGAATTTTTTTTAATTTTTCTGAGGCTAATTTATTCGCTTTTTGGCATCCCTCTAAAAGGATTTTGTCTAAGAAACTTTTTTCATTAATAAGCTTTTTAATTTCTATAGATATTGGATTTATTTTATCAACTAATGCTTGTGACAATGCCTCCTTAAATTCTGAGAAATTTTTTCCAGAAAATTCTTGAATATTTTTTTCTAAACTTGTTTCTGTGAGGCTGGAATAAATGCCAATTAAATTTTTTGCTTCAGGTCTTTTTTCTAATTCGTCAGGACTTGAAGGCATTGGCAATGGATCTGTTTTTGCTTTTTTTATTTTGTTAATAATCTCGTCTTTATTATCTGTTAAATTAATTCTGCTTAAATCTGAAATTTCAGATTTACTCATTTTTTTTAACCCATCTTTAAGACTCATTATCCTTGAAAATTTTTTTTGAATTAATGGTTCAGGTATTTTAAAAAAATCATTCACTTCAAAATCATTATTAAATTTTTGAGCAATATCTCTACACAATTCTAGATGTTGTTTTTGATCGTCGCCAACTGGAACATGTGTAGCATCATACAACAAAATATCTGCTGCCATTAAAACAGGATATGAATAAAGTCCAATACTGGCCTTTTCTTTATCCTTGCCTGCTTTTTCTTTGAATTGCGTCATTCTACTTAGCCATCCCATTCTAGCTGTACAACTTAAAATCCATGCAGTTTCTGAATGTGCGGGAACCTTAGATTGATTAAATATAATACTTCTTTCTGGGTCTATACCAC
>CVSM01000132.1 GCA_001180065.1 Candidatus Pelagibacter communis | reverse complement strand
GATAGTAAAGCAAAACTATTAGTAACAGCATCGTGTGGTTTTGAGCCTGGGAGGACAGTCGAGTACAAGCCATTGGTAGACGAGGCACTCAAACTTGCTAGTCATAAAGTTGAGAAGATGATTTTATTTCAAAGACCAGGTCATGAGGTCAAATTAAATGCTCCAAACGAAGTAAGTTGGGATGAAGTGGTTTCAAAAGCAAAAGAAGTTGATTGTGTAGAAATGAATTCAAATGACTTTGCTTACATTTTATATACATCGGGAACAACGGGCACTCCAAAAGGGATAGTAAGGGACATTGGTGGTCATATAGTTGCATTAAAATGGACTATGAAAAACATTTATAACATAGATGAAGGAGATATTTGGTGGTCAGCAAGTGATATTGGTTGGATCGTGGGTCATTCTTATATTGTTTATGCTCCTTTGTTTAAAGGTTGCACAACTGTATTGTTTGAAGGAAAACCAGTTGGTACACCTGATGCAGGGGCTTTCTGGAAAATTATTTCTGATTATAAAGTAAAATCTTTATTTACGGCACCCACAGCTTTTAGAGCAATTAAAAAAGAAGATCCTGAAGGAAAATTTTTTTCCAAATATGATCTTTCAAAATTTGAAAGTCTTTTTCTAGCTGGTGAGAGAGCTGACCCAGATACTATTAAGTGGGCTGAAAATTTACTAAAAGTCCCAGTGATTGACCATTGGTGGCAAACGGAAACAAGTTGGGCAATAAGTTCTAATTGTACCGGAATAGAAATGATGGAAACAAAATATGGTTCTGCTTGTAAGGCTGTTCCTGGTTATGACGTAAAAATTATTAAATCAGATAAGACATTGGCTAAACCTAATGAAATGGGAGATATAGTTGTTAAACTTCCTTTGCCTCCTGGAACTTTTCCAACCCTTTGGAACGCTGATGATAGATATAAAGAAAATTATATGTCTAATTATGATGGTTATTATCAGACTTATGATGCCGGACACATTGACGATGATGGTTATATTTGGATTATGTCTAGAACAGATGACATAATAAACGTTGCTGGTCATAGATTATCTACAGGAGCGATAGAAGAGGTTTTATCTGAGCATCAATCAGTTGCCGAGTGTGCAGTTCTTGGTGTGGCTGATAAATTAAAAGGACAATTACCTATTGGCCTTATTGTTTTAAAGGCAGGTGTTGATAAAGACAATGAGACTATTTCTGAAGAATGTATTAAAATGGTAAGAGATAAAATTGGTCCAGTAGCTGCGTTTAAAGTAGCAATAGTTATTAAAAGACTTCCGAAGACAAGATCAGGCAAAATACTAAGGGGCACTATTAGAAAAATAGCGGACAATGTAGAATATAAAATGCCTCCTACAATTGATGATCCTGCCATATTAGATGAGATTAAAGAAGATCTTATCAAAAATAATATTCTAAAAAGTTCCTAAAACTTATTTATTTATTTTAGATGCAATTTTAAGTTATTTTAATTGGTAATTTAGATAAAAATTTAATTAATTTTATGGTGGAATTTAATTAAACTCTAAAGGAGTTCCATCTGGTTCTCCTAAAATTTTACCATCTTTCATTTTAATTTTTCCAGCAATTATCGTTGAAACTGGTGTTCCTTTAAATTCAACATCATTAAAAGGAGACCATCCACATTTACTTTCAATATTCTCGTTTTTAATTATAATTTTTTTATTCATATCAACAATTGTAAAGTCAGCATCAAATCCTTCTTTAATAAATCCTTTATTTTTAATTCCAAAAATTTTTACCGGATTTTCACAAATAAAATTCATCAATTGATTTAGAGATAATTTTCCCTCATTTATGTGATTTAACATAACTGGCATTAATGTTTGAACACCGGGCATACCTGATGGTGAATTTGGGTATTCCTTATCCTTATTTACTTTTAGATGAGGCGCGTGATCTGAACCAATTGTATCATTAAAATTATTTTTTACTGCATACCATAATCTATCATAATGAGATTTATCTCTTATAGGTGGATTCATTTGAGCATAGGTACCAAGTTTATCATAACAATCTGGTGCATAAATTGTTAAGTGCTGAGGAGTAATCTCAAAAGTAATATTTCCTTTATGTTGAGACAAGAAATCTATTTCTTGTTTTGTAGTTATATGCAGAACGTGTGCTTTTTTATTATACTGCTCAGCAATGCGAACAATTTTTCTTGTTGAAGCAATCGCACATTCCTCGCTTCTCCAAATAGGGTGTGAGTGAACATCTCCTTTTTTAATTAATTTTTTGTTAACACTTAAAATTGCCTCATCTTCGGAGTGAACAGCAACAACTTTGGAACTATTTTTAAATACAGTTTCAATATCTTTTTCATCTGCAACTAAAAGATTTCCTGTCGAAGAACCTGCAAAAAGCTTTATTCCGCAACAACCCTCTAAATTTTTTAAATCTGCTAATTCATCTGCATTATCTGCGGTTGCGCCAAAATAAAAAGCATAGTTGCAGTACATTCTATTCTTAGCAAGGTCTAATTTTCTTTGAAATTCTTTTTTATTTGATGTTGGGGGATTAGTGTTTGGCATTTCAAAAACTGCAGTTATTCCCCCAACGATTGCCGCCCTACTTCCGGAATTTAAATCTTCTGTATCAGTAGATCCTGGTTCTCTAAAATGAGTTTGTGTATCTATACAACCTGGTAAAACAAATAAACCTGTAGCATCTACAATGTTTTTAGCTTCTTTAGAAATTTTACCAATATTTTGGATTTTTCCATCTTTAACAGAAACATCGACATTTTTTAGCTCTCCTTCAATGTAACATTTACCATTTTTGATTATAAGATCTAACATTATTAAAAAAAGTAATTATATTAAAAGTTATATGAATGCAAACATGAATAATAGCGTTTACATACTAGAGGATAGAGCCATAATTTATATAAATGGTTCAGATGCAAAGAATTTTTTACAAAATCTTATTAGCAATGATATTAATAAAGTTTCAGAAAACTCTAGCTGTTTTGCTTCTCTATTGACCCCTCAAGGTAAATTTCTTTACGAATTTATTGTAGTCAAACATAAGTCAGGTTTTTTTATTGACTGTGAGAAAAATCAATCTTATGAAATTTTAAAGCTATTAAATCTGTATAAGATTAGATCAAAAGTTGAAATTTTGAATTTAAGTAATGAATTTGTTGTTGCGAGCTTTGGGTATGAAAAATACTTGTCAATGGAAGGTTCGAAAGATATTTTAGGTTTTACATTTAAATATAGAGAAGATCCAATTATTTTAGATCCAAGAAACAAAAGTTTAGGTGCAAGATTAATCATTAATTTAGAAAAACTTTATTTATCCCTAAAAAAATTGAATCTTAAAAATGATAAAATTGAAAACTATTATATTCAAAGTCATAAATTAGGGATTGTTCCAAAAAACTTAAATCAACTACAAAATAAACTATTTGGTATAGAGTGTAATTTTGAAGAACTTAATGGCATTGACTTCAAAAAAGGATGTTATGTTGGCCAAGAAAATACTGCTAGAATTAAATTAAAGAATAAACTTTCAAAAAGATTATTACCAATAAAGATCATTGAAGGTAAGCTATCTGAAAATGAAAAAATTTATAATAATAATGTCGAAATAGGAAGAATTCTCATATGTGATGATTACCCATTTGGACTAATAAAATATAAAGACGAAAATTTTGATAGGGAACAAACTTTTAAAAGTAATAATGGTTCTTTTAAAGTTATAGTTCCACAATGGCTTAAAATTTAAGTTTTTTTGGTGCGGCCAGAGAGACTCGAACTCTCATGGACTTGGTCCACACGGCCCTCAACCGTGCCTGTCT
>CVSM01000131.1 GCA_001180065.1 Candidatus Pelagibacter communis | reverse complement strand
TAGATGAATTTATTAAAGAGTTTGAAAAAAATTCTTACTTTATAATACTTTTATGGCGACATTGAACAAAGGTGATGAGGTTATAATACCAGCACCATTTTGGGTTTCATATCCTGATATGGTTTTATTAGCAGGTGGAAAACCAAAAATTATTAAGTGTAGTGAAAAGGAGGGCTTTAAACTTTCAGCTAAAAAATTAAAAAAAGCAATAACAAAAAAAACTAAATGGTTGATTCTTAATTCTCCTTCAAATCCTACAGGCGTTGGATATACAAAAAAAGAAATTCAAAATTTAGCAAATGTATTGATTAAAAAAAAGAAAGTTTACATTTTAAGTGACGATATTTATGAACATGTTCGGTATGATAATTTTAATTTTTTTACAATTGCACAACTTTCTAAGCTAAAGGAGAGAACTTTTACATTAAATGGAGTTAGTAAATCTTATGCAATGACTGGATGGCGAATAGGGTATGCGGCAGGTCCAAAAAATATAATTTCGGCAATACGAAAAATACAATCTCAATCAACTTCAAATCCATCATCTATAAGTCAAGCAGCTGCAGTTGAAGCATTGAATGGTAAACAGGGTTTTATTAAAAAAAGAGCGTTTGCATTTAAGCAAAGAAGAAATTTCGTAGTTAAAAGCTTAAATAGCATAAAGGGTATTACCTGCATAAAACCTGATGGTGCATTTTACGTATTCCCAAGTTGTAGAGGACTTTTGAATAAAAAAACAAAATTAAAAACAGATACTGATTTTGTTAAAAAATTACTTGAGAAATCAAATGTTGCAGTTGTACAAGGATCAGCATTTGGGCTAGAGGGACATTTTAGAATTTCTTATGCAACATCAATGAAAAATTTAAAAAAAGCAATTAAAAGGATAAAATATTTTTGTGAAAGCTTAGTATAATTTTTTTACTTTTGTTCAATAATCCTTTTAGCTGGATCAGTTTTTTTAATCCAAGATTTGGGAATAGTGTCTAATCCTTCAAGGGCTGCAAAATATGCTCCAATAAAATTTACTCTCGAGCAACTACATCCACCGGCTTTAATTGTTTTTAAAATTGCTTTTTTATAATTTTTTGAATTTATAATTGAGTGAATTGAGCTATTAAATGTACCAGGGTAGCTACAAGCCATTCCCAAATTTTTAACTACATCTGAATGAGATCTTGCTTTTAATCTTTTTATTTTTTTAATGTCTTCAATAACAGTTTTAAAGTAAGAATTTTTTTCAAACTCTTTAATAAATTCATCTATAGGATTTTTGACACCTTTCAGTGCTAAATCTATCAAATAAAATTTTGCTAGTGCATACTTAAGACTTATTTTTGATGCAGTTACTGAGGAAATAATCTGCTTCAAACTTTTAAAACTGTAACCGTATAAAAAATAGGGTAAAGCAGCACAATAACCATCAGATTCATTAACTTTTATTCCACCAGTAAATTTTTTGTTTGCCTTTATATTTTTAACAGTTTCAATGATATTTTGATGTATCCAAGGTCCTTTAATAATTCCCCGCCAATCTTTAACTTTTCTGTATTTTGATCTTAAACCTAAGTTTTTCCAGTACATACTCCCAGGACCAAAATTTTTTGTAATATTCTTTTTAAATCTTTTTTCAATATTTTTATGACCTTCAATTAAGGTTGTGAACATTACCTGACCGACGTCATTATAACCTGAAACTTTTCCAGTTTTAATATTATAAAATGGACTTCTATTTTTTTTTAAGAAAGTAAAATCCTTTTTGCCTTTAATATAAGTTAGAAGTTTTTTTTTGATTATAAACCCAATGCAATGGTCTAGC
>CVSM01000130.1 GCA_001180065.1 Candidatus Pelagibacter communis | reverse complement strand
TCATCGTATAATCTGCATATTGCATGATAATCTCTTGCGTCTTGAACAGTTAATTTAATTTTATTTTTTTGAATTAAATCTAACCTATTATTTAATATTGAACTATATAATTTTTTATTTTTTACTTCGTCATTTGTAAAAGACAAAATATTATTTACCGATAAGCTGTCAACAATGTAAGGTTCATGTCCCTTATTTTTCAAATAAATTGATAAATTATGTCCTATAAATCCTGAACCGCCAACTAGTAAAATTTTTTTATTTTTCATTTTTTCGATAATTGATTAATCTTAGAACAAATATATTCAACCTCTAAATTACTCAATTTAGGATAATTAGGTAAAGAAATATTAGATTTAGCGTAAATTGATGAATTTTTATTAAAGTCAAGTTTGAGATTATATTTTTTTTTGTAATAGCTCATTTTTGATAAAGGAGTAGCGTAATGAATACTTGTAAAAATTTTGTTCTTTTTCAAAAAATTAACTACACTATCTCTATTTCTACATAATATAGGAAATATAAAATAAGAATTATCTTTTGAATATTTTGGAAATTTTATATTTTTTGTTTTTGATAAAAGCTTATTATATTTTTTTGCAATTTGCTTTCTAACCAATAAATTTTTTTTATATCTTTTTAATTGTAAAAATCCTAAAGCTGCTTGAAAATCAGTCATTCTATAATTATATCCTAAGCATTTGACATCATATACTCCAGCTTTTTTTCTTTCATTTAAATCCTTATCTATTCCAAAAGCTTTTAACTTTTTTATTTTTGAAAAAATTTCTTTATCATTTGTAATTACCGCTCCTCCT
>CVSM01000129.1 GCA_001180065.1 Candidatus Pelagibacter communis | reverse complement strand
GCAAAAATGAATGAAGTTTCAAACTTAGCGGAATTAATAATTGGCAAGCAAAGACATGGCCCAACAGGAAATGTATTTCTAGAATTTGAGGCAATGTTTACCAAATTTAAAGATACTCAAAACAGTTAATATCCAATATAAAAGACAAGATGTTTGTTCAATTTTATCAAAAAACAATTCTTAAAAATCCAAAACTTACACTTATTGTTCTGTTGATTGCTATTTTAAGTTTTGGATATTATTCTAAAGATTTTAAGTTAGATGCTTCATCCGAAACTTTACTAATTGATGGTGATCCTGACTTAAAATATCTACAAGAAATATCTAAAAGATATGGTGCAAAAGAATTTTTGATCTTAACTTATACTCCCAAAGAGGGAATGATTTCTGATGTCTCAATTAATAATCTTTTAAGTCTTAAATATAAGATACAAAGCCTTAGCTGGGTTCATAGTGTAATTACTCTATTGGACATCCCGTTGCTAAACAGCTCTGATGAACCTTTAGAGCAGAGACTTAAAAATTTTAAAACACTAAAAG
>CVSM01000128.1 GCA_001180065.1 Candidatus Pelagibacter communis | reverse complement strand
TTTTGCGGCGGCGATTAGTAAATCAGTTTGTCTGCACAGGAATGCAGGTATTTGAAGAACATCAACATGTTTACTTACGATAGAGCACTGTTCCTCATTATGTATATCTGTTAAAATTGGTATACTTAATTCTTTTTTGATTTTATCAAATATAGGAAGAGAATTTTCTAAACCAGCACCTCTTTTTCCCTTAAGACTTGTTCTATTAGCTTTATCAAAAGATGTTTTGTAAATAAATCCAAGATTAAATTTTTTAGTAATTTCTTGTATTTTCCCAGCCATATCCATTGCGTGTTGCTCTGTTTCAAGCTGACAAGGACCAGCTATAACACAAAATTTACTTTCATTTGATATTTCTATATTTCCGCAATTAACTTTTATACTACTCATTTATGATTTTTTGATGCCCTGATAAAAGATGAGAATAATGGATGAGGAGCTAAAGGTCTAGATTTAAATTCTGGATGAAATTGAACTCCTATAAACCACGGATGATCTTTTAGCTCAATTATTTCAGGTAGTTCTCCATCTGGCGATAAACCTGAAAAATACATACCATTTTTCTCAAATTTTTCTTTGAAAGCGATATTAACTTCATATCTATGACGATGTCTTTCTTTAATTATATTTTTTTTATAAATTTTCTTTATCATTGAATTTTCTTTTAATTTAGCATCATAAGATCCTAATCTCATAGTACCACCAAGATCCTTATTAGTACCTTTTATTTTTTTACCATTTCTAGTCCACTCATTTATTAGACCAATTATATGTAAGCCTTTTTTATCAAACTCACTAGATGTAGCTTTTTTTAAATTTAATTCGTTTCTTGCAAACTCTATTATGGCCATTTGCATTCCATAGCAAATACCAAGAAATGGTATCTTATTTTTTCTTGCATATTTAATAGCCTCAATTTTTCCATCTGTTCCTCTTTTTCCAAAACCTCCAGGTATTAATATTCCAGAAATATCTTTTAGTTTTGATTTTATTTCAGAAACTTTAAGTTTTTCAGAGTCAATTCTTACCAAATTAACTTTAATATTATTTTCAATACCACCATGTATAAGTGCTTCATCGAGTGATTTATAGGCATCTTTTAATTCTACATATTTACCTATAATAGCTATTTTTATTTGTCTTTTAGTTTGTAAAATAATTTTAGTTATTTTCTTCCAAGGAGTTAAGTTCACAGGCTTCTTTGATTTTAACTTGAAATAACTTAATACTTGAATATCTAGTTTTTCCTTAAAAAAACTTATAGGTGCTTCGTAAATAGTTTTTACATCAACAGTTTCAATTACATTTTTGATATCAACATTACAAAATAAAGATATTTTTTTACGATGTTCTAATGGGATTGATCTTTCAGATCTACAAATAATTATATCTGGTTGTATGCCGATGCTTCTGAGCTCTTTGACGGAATGTTGTGTAGGTTTAGTTTTAATTTCATCAGAAGATTTTAAATAAGGAACAAGTGTTAAATGTATAAATAAAGTATTTTTTTTTCCTATATCATTAGCGAATTGTCTTATTGCTTCAACAAATGGTAAGCTTTCAATATCCCCAACTATACCTCCAATTTCACAAATTACGAAATCTTCTTTAGATGACTCATTTTTAATAAACTCTTTAATTCGATCTGTAATGTGAGGAATTACTTGTACAGTTTTACCTAAATAATTTCCTTTACGCTCTTTTTTTAATACATCATTATAAATTTTTCCTGTGGTAATGTTGTCAGACTTTTTTGCCGAAACACCTGAAAATCTTTCATAATGTCCTAAATCTAAATCAGTTTCTGCACCATCATCAGTAACAAAAACTTCTCCATGTTGAATTGGGCTCATCGTAC
>CVSM01000127.1 GCA_001180065.1 Candidatus Pelagibacter communis | reverse complement strand
GATGCTAATATTAAATGGTCTTATAAAATTTTTAATCAAGAAAAAAAGAAACTCGATATGACAGTGCCAAAAGAGCATGTAATAGAAAAAGAAAAAGTGTTATTTGATCTCAAAAAATTTCAAAAAGATGATTATATAGCCTGGATAGGACATGCTACTTTTTTAATAAAACTAGGTGAGACTACAATAATTACTGATCCCGTATTCTCAAAAAATGCAGGTCCATTAATTTTTGGACCGGATAGATTTACTGAACCAGCTTTAAAACTTAACGAAATTCCAAAAATAGATTTATTTCTACTTACTCATAATCACTATGATCATCAAGACATGTCTACTATTCGAAAATTCCCTTATAAAAATGCAAAAGTTTTACTTCCTCTCAAGCTAGGAAAATATTTTAAAAGATATAAAGATGTTAATGAAATGGATTGGTATGATGAAATTAAAATAAATGACAATTTAAAAATCACATTTCTACCTGCAGTTCATTGGTCCAAAAGAAGTTTGACAGATACAAATAAAACTTTGTGGGGAAACTTTTTAATTGAATATGATGGAAAAAAAATTTTATTTGCCTGTGACACTGGCATTGGAGATATTTATAAAGATTTAGGTAACAAATATGGCCCGATTGATCTCACATTTATTAATA
>CVSM01000126.1 GCA_001180065.1 Candidatus Pelagibacter communis | reverse complement strand
ATGTTTGATACTTCCATCAGCCATAATTTTTGCACTGATTTTCTTTTTATTATCAAAAATAGTGGTGCCTGGTTTAATTATTCCTAATTCAACCAATGATCCAAAAGGTATTCTCGGCTTAGATCTACCATTTTGCAAAGTATCTAAATAATGATCTTCTATAGGTTTTGTTTTCTTTAATCTTTGTACAGCAGCTTTAAAGTAAGTTTTTTCTTTTTCAATTCCATAATAATTTCTACCCAATTTTTTTGCAACCGTTGCTGTTGTTCCAGATCCTAAAAAAGGATCTAATATTAAATCATTTTTATTTGAAGTAGCTAATAAAATCCGATGAAGTAAAGCCTCTGGTTTTTGTGTAGAATGCACTTTTTTACCATTCTTTTTTAGTCTTTCAGAACCATTACAAATTGGCAATTCCCAGTTAGATCTCATTTGAAGATCGTCATTTAAACACTTTAAAGATTGATAATTAAAAGTGTATTTTGATTTTTCAGACCTAGATGCCCAAATTAAAGTTTCATGGGCGTTCGTAAAACGTGTTCCTCTGAAATTTGGCATGGGATTTTTTTTATTCCAAATGACGTCATTTAAAATCCAAAAACCTAGATTTTGAACAGCTGTACCAACTCTAAAAATATTGTGATAACTACCAATTATCCAGATAGCTCCATCTTTTTTTAAAATTCTTTTACATTCACTTAACCATGAATACGTAAAATCATCATATTTTTTAAAATTTTCAAATTGATCCCATTTGTCATTTACAGCACTAACCTTAGATCTGTCTGGTCTTGTTAATTCACTTCTTAATTGTAGGTTGTAGGGTGGATCAGCAAAAATTAAATCAAAAGTTTCATCAGGAATTTTTTTTAGCTCCTTTAAGCTGTCTCCATTTATTAATTTATTTTTAAAGTCTAAATTCATTCTGTAAAACCAAATTAGACTCGAAAAAGATTCTAGGGTCAACCTATGATTGAAATATCTGAGTTCTAATTGTGTAAGAAATTAAGAGCATAACAATATCTAGTGTTTCTACGTGAAACTTATTTCACTTTTTTTATCGGTGAGAAATTTTTTCTATGTTGGCATGTAACACCTAAAGTTTTTATTGATTTTAAATGTTTTTTAGTTCCATAACCATAATTTTGATCCCAAAAATACCCTTTATATTTTTTTCCCAATTTAGTGATCATTTTATCACGTGTAACTTTAGCAATAATAGATGCAGCAGAAATTGATGGAATTTTTTGATCACCTTTAATTATAGACTTAAGATTATAATCTTTTATTTCTGGTAAATTATTTCCGTCAATTAAAACTAGAGAGGGTTTTTTTTTTAGTTTTTTGATTGCCCTTTTCATTGCCAATAAACTTGCATAAAGAATATTAATTTTTTCGATTTCTTTTACTGAAGCTTTACCAATAGCCCATATTGAATTTTTTTTTATATGTTTTGATAAAATCTCTCTTCTACTTTTAGTTAATTTTTTTGAGTCTTTTAATAATTTTTTATTGATAGATTTTTTTAAAATCACTGCTGCTGCGTAGACTGGTCCTATTAAACTACCTCTCCCAACCTCATCAACACCTGCAATAATTTTCATTAAATTTTGATATTTAAGTTTTCAATTTTTTGTTTTATATTTTTTAAATCTTCCCAAGAATGTTTTTTATTTTCTGGAAATCTAATGAGATAGGAGGGGCTAAAAGTAACCATCAAAGGAAATGTTTTATTCTTTATTATAGTCTCTTTCCATTTACCTCTTTCCTCAGAAATTTTATTGATTGAACCAGTAATAGCTTCCATAGCAGTACTGCCCATCAGAATAATAATTTTTGGATTAATAATTGAAATATGCTCTTTTAAAAATTTAGAATAACGTCTTATTTCTAGGCTTGTTGGTTTTCTGTCCTCAGGAGTTCTGAAATTTACTGAATATGATAAGTAGATCTTCTCTCTCTTAATGTTGATAGCTAATAACATTTTATTCAGAAGTTCACCAACTTTTCCTTGAAAAGGTAAGCCTGAACTTTCTTCATCAAATCCTGGCGCCTCACCAACCAACATTATAGAACTATCAATATCACCTTCTCCCATTACAAGTCTTTTAGAATTTTTTTTTAAATTACAATCTTCAATTGAATTAATTTTTTTTTTTAAATCAGCGATTTTATCAAGTTTATTTTTTTCAAAATTTTTACCCTCTATATTTTCGGTTTTAAATCTATTAATTGGCTTTGCGGAAAAAATAAAATCAGGCTCTATTGAATTTATTAAATCTTTAACAAATTTGTCGTTTTGATTTAAATATCTTTTAGTCATAGAGTGTAAATATGTTTAAAAAAAAAATAATTTTATTCTTATTAATCTCTTTATTCTACCAGACTCACTCCTATTCTAAAAGTACTAGTTTTGAAAAAATAGAATCAAAAAATTTATCTAAATATTTTTCGGGTATCGTGGCATCTCAAAATCAAAATAATACTAAAGCTTTAAATTTTTTTAATTCCTCTAAAATTTTAATAAATACTCATGACGCATATCTCGAAAGACTTGTGAGCTCTTTAGTTTTGGAGAATAAAATTTCACAAGCCATAGCCATCATTAAGCAAAATAGAGGCAAAAAAAATTCCAATTTTTTTGATGCAGATTTACTAATGATAATAGATAGTTTGAAAAAAAATGATTTAAATAAGGCTTATACTTATTTAATTAAAACTTCTCAATTAAGAAATTTAAATACATTTAATTCAGCTATTTTAGATAGTTTAAAACAATATATATATGTTTTTAAAGAAAAAAAAATTTTAGATAATAAAAAAAATTTTGGTAAATTATCAATTATTTCAGAAACTTTTCAGAGATGTTATTTAAACGATCAAAAAACTGAATCTTATTTTTCAAGTTTATTTAGTGATGATAATGGTGATTATACAAGATATATATTTTTTTATTTAAGTTATTTGATTGAAAATAATAGATTAAATGAGGCAAAAAAAATTGTTGGAAAAATTGATTATATAAATTCTACTTTACTTATATCTCAGGGAAAAAATTGGATAGAAAGTAATCGTCCTGAAAAATTGATTGATGTTTTTTCCTGTAAAAATTTTAATGATATAATAAGTGAGTTTTTATTTTTAATTTCAAATCTTTATTCATCACAAGATGATTTCGAAAAATCAAATTTTTATTTGAACCTTTCATATTTTCTTAATCCAAAATTTAAGTTCAATCTATCATTAGTTGTTGAAAATCATTATTTAAACGAAGAGTACATAAAGGCAAAAAAAATCCTCAAAAATTTTAAAAAAGAAGATAATTTTTATTATTGGTATCGAATTAAAAAAGAAGCTCAAATAATTGCACAACAAAGAAATAAAAAAGAGTCATTAAACTATATTGTTTCAGAGTTTTCAAAAATTGAAAAAATTAATGATAAAATTTTGTTTGATCTTGCAAATTTTTATAAAAATTCCAAAGAATATGAGGACGCCATAAAATATTATACAAAAATTATTGATAATTTATCAGACACTTCAGAGATTACACCAGATCTTTTATATAGAAGAGGTGGGAGTTATGAAAGAATGGGCGATTATAAGAAAGCAGATGAAGATTTAATTTATTCCTTAAAATTAAGACCAGATGATGCTTATACCTTAAATTATTTAGCATACTCTTGGCTTGAAAGAGATTACAAAATAAATGAAGCATTAGAAATGTTAGAAAGAGCTTACTCAATTGAAAGTGATGATCCTTACATAATTGACTCTATAGGATGGGCTCATTATCTAATTGATGATTTTTTAAAAGCAGAAAAATTTTTAAAAAGAGCTGTAGAATTAATGCCAAATGACCCAATTGTTAATGATCATTATGGAGATATTTTATGGAAACTTGACCGTAAAATTCAAGCGAGATATTTTTGGTCAAATGTTTTAGATATGGATGATGCTGATAAAGATTTGATTAATAAGATTAAAATTAAAATGATCGAGGGTCCTAAAAATATTTAGATGAAACTTAATAAAATTAAGTCACATGCTAAAATCAATTTATCTTTAAATGTTATTGGAAAAAAATCTCATTTACATAAAATTGAAAGCATTATTTCTTTCATTGAATTACATGATAAAATTACAATTAAAGACACAAAATCCAGCAAACATAAAATTTTATTTAAGGGTAAATTTTCAAATAAAATAGGAAAAAAAAATACTATTACTACATTACTAAAAATTTTAGATAATAAAAAATTATTAAAAAATAGAAAGTTTAGCATCGAAGTTGATAAAAGAATTCCACATAAATCAGGACTTGGTGGCGGCTCTATGAATGCGGCATCTATTTTAAAGTATTTTATTGAAAATAAAATTATTCAAATAAATAAAAATGAGATAATTACGATTTCTAATTTAATTGGCTCGGATACCATTTTGGGAATAAATTGTAAAAATTCAATTTTAACTTCAAATAATAAGATAAAGTTTTTTAAAAAGTGTAAAAAAATATATACTTTAATTGTAAAACCAAATTTTGGATGTTCTACAAAATACATCTATTCTAAAGTAAAAAAATATAATAATCCTTTAATTAAAAAACCAAATCAATCAATGTTTGAATTGAGTTTTTTAAAGAAGTTGAGCAACTCTCTCGAGCATATTGCTTTTAATAAACATTCAAAGTTAAAAACAATAAAAAAAACTTTAGAAAATTTATCAAACCCAGAATTTGTGAGAATGACAGGATCAGGGTCTGCATTAGTCGCATATTTTCAATCAAAAAGCAGATGCGAAGATGCGAAAAAAATGTTTAATAAGAAATATAAAAATTACTGGTGTATAACTTCAAAAACTATATAAATCATATTTTTTTATGCTATATGAAGTTAATATTGGGGCGTAGCCAAGCGGTAAGGCACGGGTTTTTGGTACCTGCATCCTAGGTTCGAATCCTAGCGCCCCAGCCAATTATGAAAAACTTTTTTAATAAATTTTTTTTTACGTCAAATAATTTAAGTGACTTTAGTAAAAGTATAAAAAATCTATCAAAAAAAACACCAGTAAGCAAAATTTTTAATGCAATAAATTGTTATTCTTCAGAAAGTGAAATTAGATATGTAGGAGGATGTATTAGAAAGTTATTAAATAATGAGAAAGTTGATGATATAGATCTAGCTACTAACTTAGAACCAGATAAAGTTTGTGAGTCTCTTAAAAAAAATAATATTAACTATTACAAAACTGGTATTAAACATGGAACGATTACAGCCATAATTGATAATTATAAATTTGAAATAACTACTTTAAGAGAGGATGTATCTACAGATGGGAGACATGCTACTGTAAAATTTTCCAAAGATTGGAAAAATGATGCCTCTCGAAGAGATTTTACAATTAACTCAATTTATTCTGATAAAGAGGGTAATCTATTTGACCCTTATAATGGCAAAAATGATTTAAAAAAAGGAATTATTAATTTTATAGGAAATGTTAATGATAGAGTTCAAGAGGATTATCTTAGGATATTAAGATATTTAAGATTTTTTTTAAATTACTCGAAAGTAAAACATAATTTAGAGATTATTAGAAAATTAAAAATGAATATTGGTGGTATATCAATACTTTCTAAAGAGAGATTACTAGATGAATTAAAAAAGATAAGCAAATTAAATACATTAGAAAAGTTGAGTAAAGATAAACATTCTTTAGATTTAATTTTACTAATTTTTCCAGAATTAAAAAATGTCAAAATTTTCTCTAATTTGGATTTAAATAAAAAAAAATTTTTAGAAAAAGCTGATTTTATTTTTTACTTATCTTTATTAATAATTGATGAAGGTGATAATGCAGATTATTTTCTTTACAAATATAATATTTCAAAAAAAGATCAAAAAAGAATAAAAATAATTGATAATTTTTTTAAAGAAAAAATTAATCTTAAAACATTTACAACAAACAATATTAACAAATTTTTTTACTATAATGGAAAAGAAGCTGTAATTGATATTCTTACCTTTATGATAATAAAATCAAAAAAATTTGATCAAATTATTTTTGACTTAATTGATCATTATAAAAATAAATCAAAGCCAATTATGCCAATTGGGGCCGATGTTTTAATGACAAAATATAAGCTTCCAGAGGGTAAGTTATTGGGAGATAAACTAAAAATAATTGAACGGGAGTGGGTAAATAATGATTTTAAAATATCTGATCAAGAGGTTAGAAATATTATTAAAAATTAAATATACTTAACATCTTTCACTTCAAAATTTTTTTCCCCTGCTGGAGTTTTGATTTCAACATAATCTCCTTTAGTTTTTCCAATTAAACCTTTACTTATAGGTGATTGAAAATAAATTAATTTCTCTTTTAAGTCAGCTTCATCTTTGCCCACGATTTTATAATTAATTTTTTCACCTGTGTCTAAATTTTCTAAAAATACTGTAGAACCAAAAATAACTTTTCCATCATTATTCAATTTTGTTACATCAATTACATTTGCTCTTGCAATTATATCATTTATTTCTGTTATTCTACCTTCGTTATGTGATTGCTCTTCTTTTGCAGCATGGTACTCAGCATTTTCTTTTAAGTCACCATGAGACCTTGCTTCAGCTATAGCTGCAACTATTTCTGGCCTTTTTTTTTCTTTCAAAAAAATTAACTCATCCTCCAACTTTCTTAAACCATTTAATGTTATTGGCTCTTTGTCCATATTATTTCCACGTTGCTACTGGTGGTAATGACATTAATATACCTTCAACATTTCCACCAGTTTGCAATCCAAACTTTGTTCCTCGATCATATAATAAATTGAATTCTGCATATCTTCCTCTTTTTATATATTGCATTTCTTTATCTTTTTTTGTCCATTTTTTTTTTAACTTATTATTAATTATTTTATTAAAAATAAATTGAAATGTAATACCCACATCTCTTACAAATTTAAAATCTTTTTCAAAATTTTTTTTTTTATAATCAAAAAAAATTCCCCCTATTCCTCTAGGCTCTTTTCTGTGCATTAAATAAAAATATTCATCACACCATTTTTTATATTTGGAGTAATAATTTTTATTGTGCCTATCACACATCTTTTTTAAAATTTTATGAAAATCTTTTTTTTCCTTGGTATCAGTTTTTGATGGTGTTACGTCCATTCCTCCGCCGAACCAGTTTTGAGTGGTACAAATGTATCTTGTATTAAAGTGCATTGCAGGTATCAATGGATTTTTCATATGCATAACAACTGAAATTCCAGAGGCCCAGAAATTAGGATTTTTTTCAGCTCCTCGGATATTTTTTTGAAATTGTTTAGGAAACTTACCATAAACTTTTGAAAAGTTTACGCCGACTTTTTCAAATATTTTGCCGTTTTGTAATAATCGAAATTCTCCTCCACCTTCGTCTTTATTATTACTTCTTTTCCATACTGTGGATTTAAACTTAAGTTTATTTTTTTCAAGTTTAATTATGTCATCACAAAAAGCATTTTGAAGTATTCTAAACCAATTACTTGTTAAATCTTTTTTAATTTCTAAATTCATATTAAATTAAGCCTGTCTGTTTTAGACTTTCCGCAAGTGTTATTGCTACTGATGTGGAGAGATTAAGTGAACGCTTACTATTTTTCATAGGTATTTTTAACTTATTATTTATCATTTCATGAATTTTTCTTGGTACACCGGCACTTTCTCTTCCAAATAATATTGTGTCATTTTTGTCAAATTTAAACTTGGTATAAGATATAGATGCTTTAGTAGTCATCAATATAATTCTTTGATTCTTTTTCGAATTAAAAAAATGGTCAGAGCTTTTATAAAATCTTATGTTTTTTTCATCCATATAATCCATCACAACTCTTCGAAATCTCCTATCATTTAATAAAAAACCACATGGTTCGATAATCTCAAGCTTTACACCCAAGCAAGCACAAGTTCTGATTATTGCTGCTGTGTTTTGAGGTATATCTGGTTCAAATAAAGCAATTTTAGGGCCATGTTTTATCAATTTCTGTGTCATTCTTTCAGTAGTAAATTTATCATTTTATATTATATGAAATCATATATTTAAGTATAAAAAAGCAAAATTGAGTGTATTTAAGTATTATTGATGTCAGAAAAAAAAACTAAAAGACGAGATTTCTTATTCACTGCTACATATGCAGTTGGTGCCGTTGGTGTTGGGGCAACCATATGGCCCATGATAGATCAAATGAATCCAGATGCTTCTGTCAAAGCATTAGCGAGCACAGAGGTTGATGTAAGCGCTGTAGATCCAGGCAAAACAATAACTGTTTTATGGAGAGGTAAACCAGTTTTTATTCGTAGAAGAACACAAGATGAAATAGCTGAAGCAAGATCTGTAAACTTGGAAGATTTAAAACACCCTGAAAAAGATGAGGATCGTGCAACAAACCCAGAGTGGCTTGTAATGCTTGGAGTATGTACCCATTTAGGTTGTGTTCCTTTAGATCAAAAAGGTGAATACAATGGATGGTTTTGTCCTTGTCATGGTTCTCATTATGACATCTCAGGAAGAATTAGAAAGGGACCGGCTCCAACAAACATGGAAATTCCTAAATATGAATTTGTTAACGCTAATACAATTAAAATTGGGTAATTATTATGAGTGATCACGAATATACACCAAAATCAAAATTTGGAAAATGGTTTAATGATCGTTTACCATTATTAACCCTTGCCAATCATTTAACTGATTATCCAACACCTAAAAATTTAAATTATTGGTGGACCTTTGGAGGAATTTTAACTTTTTGTTTAATCACTCAAATTGTAACTGGTTTAGTTCTTGCGATGCATTATATCGCTCATGCTGATATGGCTTTTGATAGTGTAGAACATATTATGAGAGATGTTAATTATGGTTGGTTAATTAGATATATTCATGCAAATGGTGCATCGATGTTTTTTTTAGCAGTTTACATTCATATTTTCAGATCTTTATTTTACGGTTCTTATAAAGCTCCTAGAGAAATAATTTGGATAATAGGTATCATAATTTATTTATTGATGATGGCTGCAGCGTTTTTAGGTTACGTGCTTCCATGGGGACAAATGAGTTTTTGGGGTGCAACCGTTATCACAAATTTATTTAGTGCAATTCCTTTAGTAGGTGAGGGTATAGTTACTTGGTTATGGGGAGGTTATTCGGTTGATAATCCAACTTTGACAAGATTTTTTACACTTCATTACTTAATACCATTTTTGATTTTAGGTTTAGTTGTACTTCATATATGGGCGCTCCATGTTCCAGGAAATAATAATCCAGTTGGAATTGATATTAAAAAACCATCTAAAGATACTGTTCCATTTCACCCATACATTGTAATAAAAGATGGTTTCGCTCTTTTAATGTTTATGATTGTTTTTGCTTTTTTTGTTTTTTACACGCCAAATATTTTAGGACATGCTGATAATTACATTGAGGCTAATCCATTAGTTACCCCAGCTCATATTGTTCCAGAATGGTACTTATTACCATTTTATGCAATCCTGAGATCAGTGCCAGATAAACTTTTAGGAGTGGTTGCAATGTTATCAGCTATTTTAATTTTAGCAGCTTTACCATGGCTCGATACTTCAAAAATTAGGTCAGCAGTGTTTAGACCTCTATACAGACAATTTTATTGGATCCTTGTCGCTGATGTATTGATATTAGGGTATGTGGGTGCAATGCCCGCAGAAGGATTATACCTATTAGTTGCTAGAGTTGCTACAGCTTATTATTTCTTACATTTTTTAGTGGTATTACCTCTTTTAGGCTGGAAAGAAAAAACTCTTCCAATTCCATTAAGTATTACTGAACCCATACTAGGAGGTTCGCCTAATTTAGCGACAGCAAAGAGCAAGGAAAGTTTAAAAAATTAAGTGAAAAATTTTTTAAAAATAATTTTATTAATTTTTTTGTTCTCAGGATTTTCATTTAGTGCTCAGGCTGCTGAAAAGATTGAATATTTAAAAACTGATTGGAGTTTTAAGGGTCTCTTCGGTAAGTTTGATCGGGCTTCACTTCAAAGAGGATATCAAGTTTATACTGAGGTTTGCTCGTCTTGTCATTCAATGAAATATTTAAGCTATAGAAATTTATCTGAAAAAGGAGGACCAGAATTTACTGTCGAGCAAGCTAAAGCAATTGCTGCATCTTTCGAGGTAAAAGATGGACCTAACGCGGATGGTGATATGTTTACTCGTCCTGGGCGATTATCAGATAAATTTGTGATGCCATATGACAATGTTCAAGCTGCTCAAGCTGCAAATGGTGGAGCCTATCCGCCTGATATGTCAGTTTTAGTTAAAGCAAGAGGTGGTGGAGTAGATTACATCTATTCATTACTTCAAGGATATGAAGATCCACCAGCTGGAGTGACTTTAGACGATGGTGTTTATTATAATAAGTATATGTATGGAAATAAAATTAAAATGGCTAATCAATTATCTGATGGTTTAGTAGAGTATACAGATGGTACTAGTGCTACCGTTGAACAAATGTCAAAAGATGTAACAACATTCTTAATGTGGTCAGCTGAACCTCATTTAGAGACACGACATCAAATGGGCTTTAAAGCGATTGTTTATTTAATTATTTTAACTATATTAGTTTATTTTAGTATGAAAAAAATATGGTCACGTATTGAAACGGAAGTTTAACACATCTCCATCTTTTACAATATAATCTTTTCCTTCCAATCTCATTTTACCATTGGTTTTAGAGTCCATCCATCCATTATTTTTAATAAAGTCTTCATATGAAACTGTTTCTGCTCTTATAAAACCTTTTTCAAAATCAGTATGAATTTTTCCAGCAGCTTTTGGGGCAAAACAATTTTTTTCAATAGTCCACGCTCTTGTTTCCTCTGGACCTGAGGTAAAAAATGTCTCTAATTCAAGAATTTCGTATCCTTTTTTAATTAATATATCTAAACCTGTTTTTTCTAAACCTATCATTTCCATATAGTTTTTTTTTTCATTATGATCCAAACCATTTATTTGATTTTCTATATCAGCTGAAATGATTATCGTACTTTTATTTGTAAATTTATTTATAAAGTTTTCAGTGTAATTATTGCCATTTTTAATACTTTTCTCATCTACATTACATACAAAAATTTTTGGTTTTAAGGATAATAATCCGCATTGATTTAGTTTTTCTTTACTAAAAGACTCTTTAATTAATGAAATTTCTTTATCATTATTTATATAATCCAAAGTAGTTTCAAGAATCTTAATTTGATCGTCGTCAATATTTTTTCTATTACTCTTTTCCAATCTTCTTTGAATGGAGTCAAGGTCAGCAAGTTTCATTTCAGTTTCAATGATTTCTAAATCTCTGACTGGATCTACTGTTGAATTTACATTCTGAATATTGTCTGAGTCAAAACATCTAATCATATGTATTATTGCGTCAACTTCTCTTATATGTGAAAGAAATTTATTACCCAAACCTTCACCTTTAGATGCACCTTTCACTAAACCAGCGATATCTACAAAAGAAATAGTGGTATTAATTATTTTTTTTGAATTTGAAATTTTAGATAGATTCACTAATCTTTGATCAGGTACTGGCACTACTCCAATATTAGGATCAATGGTACAAAAAGGAAAATTATCTGCTTGAGCTTTATTTGAATTTGTAAGTGCGTTAAATAAAGTTGATTTACCAACATTAGGCAGTCCTACTATACCACACTTTAAACTCATTATTATTTATTATTAACAGTGCTTGAAAATAAATCTAATTTTTTTTCAACAAGAATTGAAATTGATTCAGTTATATTTTTTGATACTTTTTCAATACCTATGGACTCGTCTTCATCAAAATTTTGTAAAACATAATCTGCTACTTCTATATTTCCTTTAGGTTTTCCAATACCTATTCTTACTCTTGAATATTCTTTACCAATAAATTTATCAATAGATGCAATTCCATTATGACCAGCACTTGAACCACCAAATTTTGTTTTTATTTTTCCAAATTCCACATCAAGATCATCGTGAAAAACTATTACATCTTCTGCATCAATTTTAAAATATTCAATTAATTCTCTAATACATATCCCTGAATTATTCATAAATGTTAAAGGTTTTATTGCATAAACTTTTTTTTTGCCAATATTTCCAGTAGTTAAAAGACCTTTGAATTTAGGTTTTTGCTTTGATAGGCTAAATTGTTTATTTATAGAATCTATAATTTTAAAACCAACATTATGTCGATTATTTTCACTGTCTGGTGTTGGATTTCCCAATCCTACAAATAAAAGCATAATTATATTGATTAAATTCTCAAAATTGAACGATTATTTTTTTACTTCAGCGGGTTTTTTCTCAGCAGACTTTTTATCATCACCCTCTTTTTTATCACCTTTAGCTGTATCAGCTGTTGGTTTTTCACCATCTGCAGGTGCTGCTGTTGCTCCTTCAGCTCCTTCAGCTCCTTCTTCACCCTCTACAGCCTCTGCCTCTGCTGGTTTTTCAGGCTCCTTCATAACTGTAGGAGCTGCAAGTGTTGCAATTACAAAATCTCTTCCCTGAATAGTAGGGGTTACATCGGTATCAAGTTTTACAGAAGAAATTTTAAAACTTTCACCTATATCAATACCATCAAGATCTAATGTCAAACTTTCAGGTATTTTTTCACTTGGACATTTTAATTCAACTTTTCGTCTAACAATATTCAATACACCACCTCTTTTAAGACCTGGGGATTTTTCGTGGTTTATAAATTTTACCGGAACCTCAATTTTAATACTTACGCCTGGTAATACTCTTAAAAAGTCAACATGTGTAGGTTCATCGCTTATAATATGATATTTTACCTCTCTAGGTAATACGCTTTGTGGTTTTCCATTAACATTAAGGGTTATGATATTTGATAAAAAGTTTTCTTTTTCAATTAGCACTTTAAGAAGTTTTTTTGAAATAGAAATTTTTTGGTTTTCATTTTTTCCACCATAAATTATAGCGGGAACATTACCATTTTTTCTTATGGTGTTTAATTGTCCCTTTGTAGAATTTTCTCTTATGTTAGCTTCAAGTGAATTCATAAAACACAGTTTTTTAACCCATGTTTATAAATAATCAAGGTAATTATTTAAATAAATCAGATACCGATGTTGAGTTAGAAATTCTTTTTATTGCTTCACCCATAAGACCTGAAATTGGCAAAACCTCAATATTCTTGACGTTTTTTGTTTTTTGAACATTATCAATCGTATCCGTTATAACTAAGTTTTTAATTACTGAATTTTTTATTTTCTTTACTGCATCACCACTTAAAACTCCGTGAGTTATATAAACATATACTTCTTTTGCTCCTCTCGCTTTTAAAGCTTTAGCAGCATTTACGATTGTTCCGCCAGAGTCGATAATATCATCTACAATAATACAAGTCTGATTTTTTACATCTCCAATTATATTCATTACTTGAGATTGACCAGGTTTTGGTCTTCTTTTATCAACTATTGCAAGCCCAACATTTAACAGTTTCCCAAGTGCTCTTGCTCTTTCTGTTCCACCAACGTCGGGAGCCACACAAATAATTTTTTTACTTTTTATTTTTTTTCTAGCATGTCTTGCAAAAATAGGAGTAGAAAAAAGATTATCTACAGGAATATCAAAGAAACCTTGAATTTGACCTGCATGCAAATCAACAGTTACAATTCTATCAGCACCTGCTTTTGTAATTAAATTAGAAACTAGTTTTGCAGATATAGATGTTCTTGGAATAACTTTTCTATCTTGTCGAGCATAGCCAAAATAAGGTATTACAGCAGTAATATTTTTTGCTGAAGATCTTTTTAGCGCATCAATACATAATAATAATTCCATCAAATTATCATTAGCTGGGGATGAAACTGATTGCACAATGAAAATACTATTTCCTCTTATATTTTCATTTATTTCTATATAAATTTCTCCATCAGCAAACTTTCTTATGTTTGAATTTACCAACTTAGTTTTTAAATATTTAGCAATGTTTTTACTCAAAACTTTGTTACTATTTCCAGTTAATAATTTCATTGAAAAAGCTAATTAATCATAATTATTGAAATATTTCTACCATAATCATCATGTTTTAATTTTAAAGATTGTCTAGCACTAAAGAAATTATTTTTTGTATTAAAAGTATCAATATTTATTGTATCAATATTTGTGATTTTTATTGATTTAAGTTGAGATTTGATGAATTTAGTTAGGTTAAAATAAATTATATCTTTTTTATACTTAAAAAAAACTTTATTTTTTTTGTCTTTTTTAATAAATTTATCCATAAAATCTTTTCTTACATTATAACTATCTTGTTTAATACATGGGCCTAAAGCTCCAATAAGATTATCTTTATTACATCCTTTTCTAATCATAAAATTTATTACTTTTTTTACTATTCCTTTAAAAGCTCCTTTCCAACCAGCGTGAATTGCAGCGATTATTTTTTTTTTACGATCAAATAATAATATAGGGACACAATCTGCGGTTAAAACAGCAATAGGAAGTTTTTTTTGATTTGTAATAATTGCGTCTGCTTTAATCTTTTTTTTAAAAAATTTAAAATTTTTATTTATAAAAACGTATTTATTAGAGTGAATTTGATGAAGCAAAAAAATATTTTTTGATTTTTTTCCAATCTTATTTTTAACGATATTTAAATTTTGTTTAACTCTAAATTTATTATCATTGGATCCTGGCCCACAATTTAAGCTTTTGTATATACCATTAGATTTACCTCCATTTTTATTAAAAAAACCATGACTTATTTCTTTGTGTTTAAGTAATCGCTTAGAAGTAATCAACTATTGAAACCTAGATTAAATTTGTTTTTTTTATCTTTTATTAACATAACTTTAAATAGTTCTCCCATTTGTTTTTCATCAATTAACCTTCTTATTCTGTAATATATGTCAGCTTTTTTTAAAAAGTTTTGATTTTTGGATACAATTTCTGCTCTTTCCATTATTCCCATATTTTTTAAAAAGTATTTTTGCGTTGTTAAGATATTATCTAAACCAGTAATTTTTTTTATAAAGTTTTTATACAAGTTAAAATTTATATTATGAGTAATATCGATATTAAAAATATGCTCTAAAATATTGGCAAATTTATGATTTAAAACTCCTTGTAAAGTATTTTTCATTTTTTGGCCTGAATATCCATAATCTATAAGTAATAATCCTCCTTTATTGACTTTTATTTTTTGAGAAATATCTTTTAAATAACGAAAAGCTTCTTCCGAGTATTCAATAAAATTTTGATTTTTTGATATTCTAAATTTAATTTTCTTTTCAATTTTTTTGATATTAATTTTTTTTTCGTAAAAAAAAGGCTTTTTTATATTTTGAAAATTAATATATTTTTCAAACCATTGATTTTCTCTTTTTTTAAATTGCTTGATTGCAAGAGAATCAAAGAATTCATTTGCTAAAAATATCGTTGGATTTTTTTCAATTTTATTTATATTTGAAATCCAACGTATCTTAGTACCTTTCAACTTTTTTTTCTGAATTTTTATTAAAATTGGACTTTTTTCATGAATTAAAAAATTAGATGATTTTAAAAAAACAGGAAAATTTTTGAAACTTTCGATAAGTACTTTCATCATTTCCCCATTACCTGCCCCTAACTCAATTAAATTAAATTTTCTTGGAGATCCTAAACTTTTCCAAAAGCTGATTACCCATATAGCAATCATTTCTGAAAAAATTCTAGAAATATTTGGGGCAGTAATAAAATCACCTTTTGTACCAAAAGGATTTTTTTTCATATAATAACCAAAATTTCTATCGTATAGTGATAAATTAATAAATTTATCTAATGGTAAATCATTAATTTTTCCAAGTTTCATTTTTTTTTAAAGTTAAAAAAATTCCAATTAATAAAAATAAAAAACTCATAATTTGACCCATCGTTAAGTTAAAAAATAAATATCCCAATTGTTCATCGGGAACTCTTAAAAATTCAATCGAGAATCTAAAAATTGAGTAAAAAATTAAAAACAAACCAGAAATCATCCCGGGTGATTTCATAAAACCTTTTTTCCTAAAATAGAGTAAAATAAAAAGTAGAATTATTCCCTCGAATATTGCCTCATAAATTTGAGATGGATGTCTACTCAAATTATCAATTTTTAAAAATTTTACACCCCATGGTAAATTAGTTTCAATTCCATAAAGTTCAGAATTAATAAAGTTTGCTATTCTTCCAAAAAAAATTCCAATCGGTGCAACAATTGCTACAACATCTAAATATCTAAATGGATCATGATCGTTCTTTTTTGCAAATAAAATACTAACAAATATAATTCCTAACAATCCTCCATGAAATGACATTCCTCCTTGCCACACTTTAAAGATGTCACTAAAGTTGTTCATATAATATTCAAAATTATAAAAAAAGACATATCCTAATCTTCCACCTATAATAATCCCTAAGATAAGATAAGTTATGTAATCATCAAATTTGTCTCTTAATTCATTGTTTGATATAAAAATTCTCTTACTTAAAAACCAACCTATCAAAATTCCAATAATATAAGATAAAGAATACCACCTAATTTCTAATGAAAATATTTGAAATGCAACTGGGTCAAAATTATTAATGAACATTTTTTATAATAAATATAATAAGTTAATATAAAAATATATGAAAAATTCGAAATTTGTTATTGATAAATTAGCTAAAATATTTGAACAGGGATTAATCTCATCAAAAGATTTAGCAAACGAATTAATGTCTATTTTAAAATCTAAAAGAGATGAAATAGTATTTAGAATGAAATTGACAAGCAAAGATGAGTTTGAAGTTTTATCTAAAAGAGTAGAAAACTTAGAAAAAAAGATTAGTGAATTAAATAAGAAAAAAACAAAGACTAAGAAGGTAAAAAAATCTTAACACCAAGACCATTCATCGAGGACTTTTCAAGCTTTATATTACCACCGTGAGATCTTATAATGTCTGATGCAATGGAAAGACCTAGTCCAACACTTGATTTTGATTCCGCCCGACCTTTATCAATTTTATAAAATGGTTTGAATACATTTTCATATTCCTTTTCAGGTATACCGGGACCATCGTCTTCAATTTTAATAAATAGGTTATTAGTACTCTTACTAAGTTCAATTTTAACTTTTTCTCCATATTTAATTGAATTATCTATCAAGTTGTGAATACATCTTTTGATCAAGTTTTTTCTTCCATTTATCAAAACTCCAGAAGAAAGATTTGCTGAAATATTTTCGTTATTATACTTTTTGATTATATTATCTATCAACTCACTAAGATTGAATTTCTCATCTTTTTCTAAAAAAGACGAACTTGTGAATTGCAGATACTCATTTAACATTTTTTCCATTTCGTTAATATCTTCTGCTAGTTTTTTTGCTAACTCTTCATCTTTGATAAAAGCGATTTGAAGTTTCATTCTGGTAAGTGGAGTTCTAAGGTCGTGACTTATACCTGATAACATTTCAGATCTTTGATTAAGATGACGCATAATTCTTTTTCTCATTTTATCAAATTCATATCCAGCCTGTCTTATTTCTGCGGCTCCTGAAGGTTTAAATTCCTCTATTTCCTCTCCTCTTCCAAATCTTTCAGCGGCTTTTGCTAAATTTGTTATAGGTCGTGTCTGATTCTTTAAAAAAATTAATGAGATAAAAACCATTATTAACGCAGGAACAGTGATCCATAAAGCAAATATTCTAACAGAAGAACTTGTAACTCTATCTTTTGGGACTAGAAATTTAAAGTAACCAGATTGATATTTGATTCTTAAGTCGATTAAATCTGTGTATGAAGTTGTATCAAACCAAAAACCTTTTGATTGAAATTTAGATTTCAGTTCTCTTCTTAAAGTTCTATCAATCGGACTAAACCATCTTTCTTGATATTCATAATTAAAATTATCATCCTCAATGAATTCTATATTTAAATCTTGATAGACAGAAAAAAGATTAGTTATTTCGTCTTTATTATATTTCTCATCATCATAAACCTCTAAATAAGTTTTAATTTCATTTGTTAGAGCTTTTGTCATCCCTTTATTTGTCTTTATCCATAAACTATCAAAAAAAACTATTGAAATTATTAATTGTAAAGTAATAACTGGTACGGCAACAATGAGTAGCGATCTGTAAAATAATCTTTTTGGGAGAATATTCTTAAGAAATCTATTCAATCCATAGAACATATCCTGCACCTCTTATAGTTTGTAAAAATTTTGGATTTTTTTGATCTATTTCAATTTTTTTTCTCAATCTTGTTATTATTACATCAATCGATCTTTCCTTATCTAGATTTATTAATAAACCAATATCCTCTCTAGAAAACGTTTTTCCGGGATTATTAATCATTTTTTCTAATATTATTTTTTCGGTATTATTAATTTTATTTTCGTAGCCATTTTTAAATATTAATTGCCTATTTAGATCAATTTTAATGTTTTCAAATTCTATAATTTTTTTTTGATTATTTTTCTTTGTTTTTTCAATGATGTTTTGAATTCTCAAAATAAGTTCTTTAGGCTCAAACGGTTTCGGTAGATAATCATCTGCACCCGTTTCTAAACCCTCTATTCTCTCTAAAGCCTCACCTTTAGCTGTTAATAAAATTACTGGAGTATCAAGTTTATTTTTATTTTCTTTTATAAATTCCAGTCCATTTTTCCCTGGCATCATTATATCTAGAACAATTAAATCAAACTTTATTATTTGAATTTTTTCTTTGGCATCCTCAGCACTAATTGCAGTAGTTACTAAGTAATTATTTTCATTAAGATATTTTTTTACTAATGATCTAATCCCATCATCATCGTCAACTACAAGAATATGTGCAATAAAATTATCCATTTATTATTTTTTTTAATACGTTGTCAAAATTTATAACCTCTTCGGAGCTTGATTTAAGAAGAGCATTGTAAATTCTTTTTTTTTGTATTTCAAAAATTTCATTGAAAATTTTTTTACCTCTTTCATTTAAGTATAAATGTTTGACCCTTGTATCTTGATCGTCTTTTTTAAATATAATTATATCGAGTTTAATTAAATCTTTTAAAACTCTATTCAAACTTTGTTTAGTAATCTTCAACTTCTTAAGTAGTTCAGAGATGGAAATACCTTCGTACATCGATAATAGATGAATTACTTTTTGATGAGCAAGTCCAATTGAATATTTTTCTAGAATTTTTTTGGAGTCTGAAAAAGTTTCTCTGTAACCAATAAACAGTTTCTCAATAAGGTGTTTTAATTGATCATCTTTAAGATATAATAGTTCTCTCATTTTAGGTAAGTTATATTGACATATTATAGATACAAAGATATTTTTCAGTAAGAATTTTTTTAAATTTCAAAAAATGATACCTTACGATAAAAGATCCGGCAAAATATGGTACAATGGCGAGTTAGTTGACTGGTCAGACGTAAAAGTTCACGTGTTAAGTCATGGCTTGCACTATGCAAGTTGTGTTTTTGAGGGTGAGAGAGTATATGATGGGACTATTTTTAAACTAGAAGAGCATACTGAAAGATTATTTCACTCTGCCAGAAGGATGGGGTTTGAAATTCCTTACAGTGAAGAAGAGATTAATGCAGCATCTAATAAAATAATTGCGACACAAAAAGTCGAAAATGGATATGTTAGGCCTGTTGCTTGGCGAGGAAGTGAGATGATGGCTATCTCAGCACAACAGACAAAAATACATGTTGCTATAGCAACCTGGGAATGGGGATCATATTTTGATCCAAAATTAAAAATTGAGGGTATAAAATTAAATATCTCTAACTGGAGAAGACCAGCGCCAAATACAATACCATGGGATACTAAAGCCTCAGGTCTTTACATGATTTGTACACTCTCAAAACATGAAGCCGAAAAACAAGGTTATACCGACTCTTTAATGTTGGATCATGAGGGAAATGTCGCTGAAGCAACTGGAGCAAATATTTTTTTTAAGGATAAAAATGGAGAGTTACACACTCCAATTCCAGATTCTTTTTTAGATGGAATTACAAGAAGAACAGTAATTGGAATAGCTAAATCTAAAAATATCAAAGTAAATGAAAGAAAAATAAAACCTGAGGAATTAAAAAATTTTGTTGGATGTTTTTTAACTGGTACGGCTGCTGAAGTAACACCAGTCTCGTGTATTGCAGATCATCAGTTTAAAGTTTGTGAGATGATAATTGACTTGAATAAAAGTTATCAAGATCTTGTTAAAAAAAAGAAAGCTGCTTAATCTTTATTATCCTCAGAAATTGCGTGATCGATCCCTTTACGCATATAATCGTAACCAGTAAACAAAGTTAAAGCTGCAGAAAGCCACAAAAGTACGATCCCTATAGTTTGAGCATTATAGTCTTGAAAATTTATTATTTTATTACCTGTCTCACCAGAAAGCAAAAGAGCGATAGAAACCATTTGCAAAACAGTCTTCAATTTTGCAAGGCCTGAAACAGGTAACTTAATTTTTCCTTCTGCTAAAAATTCTCTAAGTCCTGAAATTAAAATTTCTCTAGTTAAGATTATTATTGCAGCAATCACTTCATAGTTTTTAATAGTACCATCCATAACTAGTAAAATTAATGCTGAAGCTATGATTATTTTGTCTGCGATTGGATCTAATAGTTCACCTAATCTAGACTCTTCTCCAAGTAATCTAGCTAACATTCCATCTAAAAAGTCTGTGAAAGAAGCAACAATAAATAATATTAAAGCAGTTAAATCGCCATAAAAACCAGGCAAATAAAAAGCAAGAACAAAGAAAGGAACAATTAGAATTCGACCTATTGTAAGTATATTAGGAATTTTTTTTAGCATATTTATTTTTTATTCGTGAAAGAAATTATATATCTTTTTTGCAACTTTTGCTTCAACACCTTCTACTGATTTTATTTCATCTAAACTAGCTGACTCAACTGCCCTAGCCGATCCAAAATGATTTAATAGAGCTCTTTTTCGAATAGAGCCAATACCATCTATTTGGTCTAACAAAGATTTACTTATTCCTTTTTTTCTAATTGCTCTATGAGCACTTATTGCAAATCGATGAGATTCGTCTCTAATTCTTTGGAGAAAGAAGAGTGTAGGATCATTTCTTGTAAATTTATATTCTTTACCATTATGAAAAAAGGTTTCATTTCCACTATTTCTATATTTTCCTTTCGCTATCGCAACTATTGGCAAGTCGTGAAGACCTAACTCATTAAGCGTCTCTCTGGCCACTGAATATTGACCTTTCCCACCATCGACTATAACTAAGTCTGGAAAAGATAAGTAATTGTCTTTTTCTTGTATTGCCCTTTTAAATCTTCTGCCTAACACTTCTCGCATCATTCCATAGTCATCTTGCTCATTTTTTTTGATTTTAATATTAAATTTTCTGTATCTTTTTTTTATAAAACCTTCATCACCGTAAGCAATTAATGCCCCAACGCTATTTGTTCCTTGAATATGACTGTTATCATAGACTTCAATCAAATTTATGTTTGTCTCAAGATTAAATTTATTTGCAACAGCATCAAAAAGTTCTCTATTATTCTGGCTTTCATAAAGTTTTCTATTTAAGCTATCTTTTGCATTTTTAATTGCCTGATTTATTACTTTTAGCTTAGAGCCTTTTTTTGCAACGGAAATATTGATTTGTTTATCTTCTTTTTTTGAAAGTGTTTTCTCAATTAAAATTTTTTCTTTAATTTCTTCTGATAAAATTATTGAAGATGGAACACTTTTATTTTCATAAAATTGTGAAACAAAAGAGTTGATAATGTCACTTAATTTTTCGTCTGGATCATGTTTAGGAAAAAATGCTTGATTTCCCCAATTTTGTTTTGAACGATAAAAAAAAACTTGAATACAAGTTTTTCCAGACTCCTTGTAACCAGCGATTACATCAGCCTCAATTAAATTTGCTTCATTTATTCTTTGTGATGATTGAATTATATTAAGAGATTTTATTCTGTCTCTTAAAATGACTGCTTTTTCAAAGTCCAAATCTTCACTAGCTTTTTCCATTTGATCAGATAGGCTTTTTTGTATTTTTCTAGACTTACCGGAAACAAATTCAATTGCATCATCAACAGTTTTTCTATACTCATTTTTTTCTATATATCCAACACATGGTCCAGAACATCTTTTTATTTGATATAAGATGCATGGACGTTCTCTATTCTTAAAGACATTGTCATCACAAACTCTTAAATGAAAAATTTTTTGAATCATTTTAATTGTCCAATTGGCCGAACCAGCAGATGCAAAAGGACCAAAATAGAAACCTTCTTTTGTTTTTTTCCCCCTATGCCTTTTTATTTGCGGCCACTCATCTTTATTACTTATGAAAATGAATGGAAATGACTTGTCATCTCTTAAAAGAATATTAAATTTTGGTTTATATTTTTTAATTAAGTTAGCCTCAAGAAGAAGAGCTTCACTCTCATTAGAAGTTGTAGTTATTTCTAATTTTCGTGTTTGTGATAACATTCTTTCTGTTCTTATGATGTGATTTTTCTCTGCTACATAACTTTTCAGTCTATTTGGTAGATTTTTTGCTTTTCCTACATAAAGGATATCCCCTTTATCATTAAGCATTCTATATACTCCTGGAAGCTTTGGAATTAACGCTAATTCTTTTTTTATTACTTCTTTTCCAATATCAGAGCTTATCATGACTTCGCTTTTTGGTAATTTGTATACCAACAGATGAACAATCTTTTAAAATTTCAAGTTTCTCAATTTTGAGCATTATTTTACCGATTCTCTTATCCCTAAATAATTCATCAAAAACAGCCTCTGCTAAGGTTTCTAAAAAATTATAATGTTTTTTTTTAACAAGTTTAGTTATTAGTTTAACAATTGTTCCATAGTTAACGATAGATTTGATATCTTTGTCATTAGTTGGTTTTTTATCTTGGTAATCTATTTCAAGACTAAATTTTACTTTTTGAGGCTTTTCTTTTTCAAAATCGTAATAACCAAGTTTTAAATTTAAAATTAATTCATTTATAAGAATTTTTTTTTCGTAATTAAATAAGCTTTTTGATTTATCAATCTTAACGATCTTAAGATTATTTTTTTTCATTCTTTACCTTTTATTATATCTGGTGTTTGCCAATTTAAGCTCTGACCACTATCTATCGCCAAAACTTGACCAGTAATAGAACTGTTTTTAATAAAAAAGTCAACTGCATTACAAATCTCTTTCACATTAACCTGTTGTTTGAGCGGTGTTGCCAAATATTGAGTTTTAAAGTGTTTTTCTGACTGTCTTTTATTTTTGATTGTTGGCCCAGGAGCTATTCCATTCACTCGTATGTTTGGTGATAAACTCATTGCACTAGTCTTAGTGAGAGTATAAAGGCCAGCTTTACTTAAAGTATAAGAAAAAAAATATGGAGTTAATTTAAACACTCTCTGGTCGATTATATTTATAATATTATTATTTTTACCTCGGATGTTTTTTGAAAATTCTTTTGACAGAATAGCAGGTGCCTTAAGATTTATTGAAATATGACTTTCCCAGCTTTTAGAACTTAAATTATTTAATTTATCATTTTCAAATAATGAGGCATTGTTTATTAAGCAATCAAAAAATTTCATTTTTGATTTTGAAAATTTAATTATTTTATAAACATCTCTTTCTTTACTTAAATCACCTTTTACTAAATGGACTATTGTTCCAAGTTTTTGTAATCTTTTTTTTAAATTTTCTGCTTTTGATTTCGATTTATTATAATGGATGGTAATTTCAATATTAGGACCAGACAGCTTTTCAGCTATTGCAGCACCTATTCTTGTAGCCCCTCCTGTAATAATTATCCTTTGTGCTTCCATTTTTTATCTCTTTTTTTCGTAACCTTAGTTCCTGGCATACCCATTGTCGATCTACCTTTTGGATAAAGTTTATTTTTTACATCATATTGTCTTATTTTTGGATTTAATGTGATCTCTAACTCTGTGCTTTCTAATTTTCTAATCTCATCTCTTATTTTCGCTGCTTCTTCAAATTCCAGGTTTGAAGCTGCTGCCTTCATTTTTTTGTCTAGAGCTTTTAAATGTTTCTTTAGATTTCCACCAACATTAGAACCCTCACTAATTTTTACGTAATCTTTTTCATAAACACTCTCTAAAATATCATTTATTTCTTTTTTAACTGTTTTGGCATCTATTTTATTTTTTTTATTGTAATCTAACTGAATTTTTCTTCTTCGCTCTGTTTCTTGAATTGCTTTTTTTATACTTTTTGTCTCTTTATCAGCATACAAGATTACTTTTCCATCAACATTCCTTGCTGCTCTTCCAATAGTTTGTATCAGCGATGTTTCTGATCTTAAGAAACCTTCTTTATCAGCATCCAATATTCCAACCAGTGCACATTCTGGAATATCTAAACCTTCTCTTAATAGATTAATACCAACAAGAACATCAAAAACGCCCATTCTTAGATCTCTCATGATTTCAATTCTTTCAAGAGTATCGATATCTGAATGAAGATATCTTACTTTAATTCCATTCTCATGAAGATATTCTGTTAAATCCTCAGCCATTTTTTTTGTGAGAGTCGTAACTAAGACCCTATGATTATTTTCTATTACTTTTTTACACTCATGCATTAAGTCATCTACTTGATTTTTAGCAGCTCTTATTTCAACAGGTGGATCGATTAATCCAGTTGGTCTTATAACTTGATCTATAAATTTACCCTTCGTTTGTTCTAATTCCCAAGGTCCAGGTGTTGCGGAAACAAATACTGTTTGAGTTCTCATTAAATCCCATTCTTCAAATTTTAATGGTCTATTATCCATACAAGAGGGAAGTCTAAACCCATATTCAGCTAAAGTACTTTTTCTAGATCTATCACCTTTGTACATTCCATTCAGTTGAGGAACTGTTACGTGGCATTCATCAACAAAAATCAAAGTATTATCTGGAAAGTATTCAAAAAGAGTAGGTGGTGGTTCTCCCGGTTTTCTGCCTGATAAAAATCTTGAATAATTTTCAATTCCAGCACATGAACCTGTTGCCTCTATCATTTCAAGGTCAAATTTAGTTCTCTCCTCTAATCTTTGTGCTTCAAGTAATTTATTTTCCGCTTTATGTTTTTTTAATGTAACCTCTAATTCTTTTCTTATATTAATTACAGCCTGTTCAATAGTTGGCTTTGGAGTGATGTAGTGACTATTGGCATAAACTTTTATTAAACTTAATTCTCTTACTTGGTCACCTGTTAATGGATCAAATTCCTCAATCTTTTCAAGTTTATCCCCAAATAAACTTAATCTCCAAGCTCTATCTTCTAAATGTGAAGGAAAAATTTCTAAATATTCTCCTCTTGCTCTAAACGTGCCTCTATAAAAGTTTTGATCATTTCGTTTATATTGAAGAGCTACTAAAGATTTAATGATTTGCTCCCTGTTATAATCATAGTTTTTTTGAAGAGTAAGAGTCATTTTGCTATAAGCTTCAACGGACCCTAAGCCATATATACAGGATACACTTGCAACAATTAAAACATCATCTCTCTCTAGTAATGATCTAGTTGCCGAGTGTCTCATTCTATCAATTTGCTCATTAATTGATGCTTCCTTTTCAATATAA
>CVSM01000125.1 GCA_001180065.1 Candidatus Pelagibacter communis | reverse complement strand
ATTTTTAAAAAAAGAAAAAATTAACAACGTTAAAGAAATTAAAATATTAAATTTATGGGTAGTCAGACAATTTAAGGGTGAATATAACCCAATTCATTATCATCAAGGAGATATTTCAGGAGTTGGTTATATTAAATTACCCAAGGGTATGACTATAAATAAGATGATTAAAAATAAAAAACATAAAACTAATGGGACAATTGATTTTATTAATGGTCAAAAAAACTTTCTTAGCAAAAGTATCTATAATGTTGTTCCAAAAGTTGGTGAATTAATTTTATTTCCCAATTATTTAATGCACACCGCTTATCCATTCAATGTTAACGGTGAAAGACGCTCATTTTCGTTTAATACAAAAATAATATATAAGAAAAATTAACTCTTTTAATCTTTAATTAGTTTGGAATTAGATTTAGTATCCGCTTTTCTAACAAAATATATTCCTAATGAGACTGCAATTAGTGAAACCAAAACTTTAATAGTTATCAATTCTTTTAAGAAAATAAAACTTAATATAGTACCAAAAATAGGGATTAAATAAGATACTTGGGATTGAAAAATCAGACCATTTTTGACTAAAATCTTAAATCTTAACAACCATGCTATTCCTGTTGATACAAGTCCTAAATAAATTACAGAAATAGAAGAATCTAATCTTGGAACTGTATCCCATGGTTGTTCAATTAAAGTTACTAGTGGAATTAGAATAATTATTGCCCAAATTAATATTGAGCCAGTCACATTTTCGTTTTTTTTTTTACTAATTTTTAAAGTTAATACTCCACCTATTACATAACAAGTCGAGCCTAAAAGTATTAACAAAGCTGATATAAAATTATTTTCATTAATCATTAAATTATCTGAAAACAAATAAACAATACCTGAAAAACCAATCAAAATTCCAAATGTTTTTATAAAATTAAATTTTTCATTTTTAGTATAGAAATGACCTAATACAGTTGAACTTAATGGTGTTGTTGACATTAAAATAGCAGCCAAATTACTCTGTACACTCTGGACTCCATATGCAATTAAAAAAAAGGGTGCTACTAAGTTTATAAAACCAATACTTGCAAACCAATGCCAATCTTTTGAAAAAGCTTCAATCTTAATTTTTTTATAATAGCAAATTAACAGAACAGGTATTGCTCCAAAAAAAACTCTTAGAAATGCTATTGTAACGGGTCCAAAAGAATATGTTGCAATTTTAATATTAAAGAATGCTGAAGCCCAAATTAAAGCTAGCAAGATTAATAATAGGTAATCAATTATATTCGGTTTTCTCATTCAATTATCTCATCAGTTGAGCCATTAGTGATTTTTAGCAAATCTGCAAAACTAATTTCAAATACACAATTTGGGTGTCCTGCAGCAGCAAATAAAGAATTGAATCTATTTAAAGATTTGTCTATTAAAATATAAACTTTATTTAAATGGCCAATCGGAGATACTCCTCCAATAGTGTAACCAGTAATATTTTTCACATCTTCAGCTGAGGCCATTGATGCATCTTTAATACTAAGAATCTTTTTAATTTTATTTAAAGATGCTTTCTTATCACCTGCTACCAAACATAAAGTAAAATTACTTTCTGTTCTAAAAAGTAAGCTTTTAACAATTGCACCTACCTCACAACTTAAAGATGTAGCAGCCTCTAAAGCAGTTCTAGCAGAGGTATTTAAAACAATAATTTTTTGATTTTTATCAAAATCCTTAAGTAATTTTTCGACCCTTCTTACCGGTTCCTTTTCTAATAAATTCATAATTCAACTTACAATTGTTAGTTATTTTCAATCTTTCAATATACACTCATGTAATAAATGCATAGGTGATATTTATTAAAAGAGCATTAATTATCAGCCTATATTTGGTATCACAACGTTCAGTTTTATACAGGAGAAATTATGAGTGTAAAAGATATTTTAAAAACAATAAAAGATAAGCAAATAGAGTACGTAGATTTAAGATTTACTGACCCAAGAGGTAAACTTCAGCATGTGACTATGGACGGAAAAATGGTTGATGATGACATGTTAAATGAAGGTATTTTCTTTGATGGTTCATCAATTGCTGGATGGAAAGCTATTAATGAGTCTGATATGATTTTAAAACCCGATGTTGCGAAAGCAGTGGTCGATCCTTTCACATCTCATAATACTTTAAATATATTTTGTGATGTTTTAGATGCTATAAAAAAAGATCCTTATGAAAGAGATCCAAGAGGTACTGCCAAAAAAGCTGAAGCCTATTTAAAAAAATCAGGAATTGGAGACAAAGCTTACTTTGGACCTGAAGCAGAATTTTTTGTATTTGATGATGTGAGATTTAAAAATGACATGAATGAAACTGGATTCAAAATAGATAGTAAGGAAGGTCCTTACAATTCAGGAAGAGAATATGAAAATGGCAACATGGGTCATAGACCAGGAATTAAAGGTGGTTACTTCCCAGTTCCACCAGTTGATAGTGAACAAGATATGAGAAGTGAATATCTTAAAGCTATGAAAGAAATGGGAATTAAGGTTGAAAAACACCACCATGAAGTTGCCCCTAGTCAACACGAACTTGGTATGTATTTTGGAACACTTGTAGATCAAGCAGATAACTTGCAATTATACAAATATGCTGTGCACATGGTTTCTCACTCATTTGGTAAGACAGCTACGTTTATGCCTAAGCCTGTTAAAGGTGATAATGGTTCAGGGATGCACGTTCACCAATCGATTTGGAAAGGTAACACTGCATTATTCTCTGGTGATAAATATGCAGGTTTATCTGATACAGCTTTATACTACATAGGTGGAATTTTAAAACATGCAAAAGCAATAAATGCTTTTTCAAATGCTACAACGAATAGTTATAAAAGACTAATTCCAGGATTTGAAGCTCCAGTTTTATTAGCTTATTCAGCAAGAAACAGATCTGCATCATGCAGAATTCCCATTACTTTAAGTAAAAAAGCAGCAAGATGTGAAATTAGATTTGGCGATGCAGCAGGTAACCCATATTTAACTTTTTCAGCAATGTTAATGGCTGGTTTAGATGGAATAAAAAATAAAATTGATCCAGGTAAATCATTCGATAAAGACCTTTATGCTTTATCAGAGGCAGAAGTTAAAAAAATTCCTACTGTTTGTGGTTCTTTAAGAGAAGCAATGGAGAGTCTTGATAAGGATAGAGATTTCTTAAAACAAGGTAATGTATTTACTGATGATCAAATTGATGCTTATATTGCATTGAAGTTTGAAGAAATACACAATTTTGAGCACACACCTCATCCGATAGAGTTTGAGATGTATTACAGTTGTTAATTTTTATTGTTTAGTTTTAGCAATTTTATCTTTGCCAGAACCTTTTTTAACAATGTAATCTTGTGTTCCATTTGCACCAGTATCGACAGATTTTATAAGTGATCTTAAGAATGTTCTTCTCTTCTCTTTTCTGTCTTCACTGTAAAGCAAATTTCTAAATTCAAAGACATTCATAGATGTTACATTATTATATCTATGCATTTTTTGCAACTCTGATATGTTCAAAATGGGACTATACTTTAAAAGACTCTCCGCAGCCACAACGCTCGGTTTCATTGGGATTATTGAACACAAATGATGATGAAAAATCCTCTTTTTTATAATCCATTTCAGTTCCCAAAAGGTACATAACTGCAGCCGAATCAATGTAAACTTTTACTCCTTTATCCTCAATTAACTCGTCATTAGGATTTACCTCTTTTGAATATTCCATTACATATGACATACCTGCACAACCACCTGATTTAACAGAAACTCTTACACCTATCGCATTTTTTTCAGCGTTAGACATTATTTCTTTAATTCTTAAAGCTGCGTTTTCACTTAACTTAATAATAGGGTTCATTATAAGTTTAACTCCAATTTTGCTGCATCTGACATCATATCTTTATTCCAAGGAGGATCCCAAACTAATTCGAGATTTACATCATCTATTCCTTCTACTTGCATAGCACCCTCTTTTACTTCTTTTGGCAAACTCTCTGCAACCGGACAATTAGGTGTGGTTAACGTCATCTTAATATCAGCCTTACGACCATTTACTTTTATATCATAAATTAAACCAAGTTCATATATATTCACTGGCAATTCTGGATCGTAAATTTTCCTGATTTCTTCAATTATTTTGTTTTTAATATCCATAATTATTTTTCAGTAGTTATCTCTTTCCCATCATTTTCCATTGCAGATACCAATGTATGCCATGATAAGGTAGCACATTTAACCCTCATCGGATATTGTTTCACACCTGATAAACACATTAATTTTGTTTTATCATCTTCTTTCAAAATATTATTTTTAAGTTCAGGGTTTTCTTTTATCATTCCTAAAAAATCTTCAATTATTTCCTTGGCCTCATTGTCACTTTTTCCTTTGATGAGATCTGTCATTATCGATGCAGATGCCATTGATATCGCACATCCACTTCCTTCAAAAGAAATACCCTCTACTTTTCTTTGGTCATTTAGTTTGAGATATACATGCACATTATCTCCACATAATGGATTATTACCTTTAGCATCTTTATTAAAATTTTCAGTTTTCCCTAAATTTCTAGGATTTTTTCCGTGCTCTAAAATTATTTCTTGGTATAATTCTTTTAAGTTCATTTTAAATCAAAAATTTTTTTACAATTATTAATTCCATCATTTAATTTATCTAAATCATCTTTAGTGTTATAAACTCCTAGTGATGCACGAGCACTTGCAGGTATGCCTAATTTATCATGAAGTATTTGACAACAATGATGACCCGCTCTTATAGCAACACCAGTTTCATCTAGAATAGTTGCAATATCATGTGGATGAACTCCTTCTACAG
>CVSM01000124.1 GCA_001180065.1 Candidatus Pelagibacter communis | reverse complement strand
GACGACAACAATATTTTTCATTATTTAAATTTTTTACTTACCTTCATTGAATTAAGATGATTAATTGGACCATGACCTTTTCCATATTTTGGATTAGTTAATATGGCTGAATTTACATATTTAATTCCTAGGTCACAAGCTTTCTTAATACTTTTTCCACATGAGATAAAAGTTGTAATCGCACTTGATAAAGTGCACCCAGTTCCATGTGTATTTCTTGTTTTATGTCTATAACTTTTAAAAACAGTTGTTTCTGTCTCATTTATTAATATATCATTTACATTCTTAGATTTTAAATGACCACCTTTAATCAATACATTCTTCACACCATAATTTAATAATATTTTACCAGCTAAAATCATTTCGTTTATATTTTTTATCTTCGTGTTTGTTAAAACTTCTGCCTCAGGTACATTTGGTGTAATTAAAGTTGCTTTTCTTATTAATTCTTTTCTTAAAAGATTTATTGCTTGGTTATCGATCAATTTTGCACCACCTTTTGCAAACATAACAGGATCTAAAACAATCTTTTTTACTTTAATTTTACTAAGAGCTTCTAAAACTTTTTTTACTACCTTAGATGAATGAAGCATTCCTATTTTAATTGCATCAGGTTTTATATCTTTTGTTGTATAGATTATTTGATTTTTAATTTCATTAGCGTGAATAGGTATTACGGATTTTACACCCCCTGTATTTTGAACAGTGACTGCAGTTACA
>CVSM01000123.1 GCA_001180065.1 Candidatus Pelagibacter communis | reverse complement strand
ACTGAACTTCATCTAAAATCAAGAGAATTTTTTTTTTATCGCACAATTTTCTTAGTTCTCTTAAACACCAATCTGGTATTTCTTTAATGCCACCCTCGCCCATTATAGGTTCTACCATAATTGCAGCTGTATTTTTGCTAATTTTTTTTTTTAATGAATAATGATCTCCAAATTTAAAATGATCAAACCCATTTATTTTTGGACCAAATCCCTCTGTCATTTTTTTTGATCCACTAGCAAAAATAGCGGCAATTGTTCTTCCATGAAACGAATTTTTTACGCATAAAATTCTATTTTTTTAGGTTTTCCAATAGAATAAAAGTATCTTCTTGCTACTTTAATTGCAGCCTCTGTTGCCTCTGCTCCACTATTTTGAAACATTACAAAATCAGCAAATGTTTTTTTAGCAAGTTTTTTTGCCAAAATTTCGCCCTCTGGAATGATAAAAGAATTTGAAACATGCCAAAGTTTTTTTGATTGATTGTTGATAACTTTAATTAATTTTGGATTAGCGTGTCCTAAAGAATTTACAGCAATCCCTTGTACAAAGTCTAGGTACTTTATTCCTTTTGAAGAGTACAGATAACTGCCCTTGCCTTTTTTAAAAGAAATATTTCTTCTATTATAATTTTTTACCAAAAAACTCATCTTTTATTATTTTCAAATTCTTCTATAAATTAAAACTGGTAGATACAAGTGGTGATTGAAAGCAAAGATTGAAAAATATGACAAATAATTGTTAATAAACTTCAATTTAACCTTGTTTATTTTCATTAAATAACACTATATAGTATATAATATAAATTTTAATACATTATATAGAATTTATGAGTTGGACTGAAGACAAAGTTAATAAACTTAAAGAGCTTTGGGGTAAAGGTAACACTGCTAGTCAAATTGCGGAGATAATTGGCGGTATTAGCAGAAATGCAGTTATTGGTAAAGCTCATAGGCTTAACCTTTCTGCTAAAATTAAAACTAGAGCTGCAACATCTAATCAAAGTTTTGAAAATGCATTAGAGAATAAAAACAAAAAAATAAAAAAAGGAAGAAGAAGTAGATTTAAATCTCTAATAATTGAAAAGGATTTTGAGCCAGAAAATCCTAAGCAATTAGAGGAGTTAACTGAAAATTCATGTAAATGGCCTATAGGTCATCCAGATGAGAAATCTTTTTATTTTTGTGGAAGATCTTCATTGAAAGATTTTTCTTATTGTAAATTACATCTCCTTTATGCTTATCAGCCAAAAAACAAAAAAGAGGAAGCTTCAAATAAAGAGGAAGTTCCAGAATTTATTGAAAAGAAAATTCAATCTGCTTAATAAAGTTATTTTGAACTATTTTTTTCTAAATTATATTTTTTTGTTGAAAATTGGCCACCCTCTTTCCACATATAGCAATATTTTTCAACTTCATTTTCAAAATTTCTTAGACTCGGAATACCAAAGTCTGAATTAGTTTTATATTTCCCAGAGGCAATGTTGTCATACTTTAATAATCTTAATTGATCTTGAGTAAGCAAGGGTTTTGGAAATAGTTGAAAAAAACTCGCTGATAAATTTGCGATTGATAATGGTAGAGGTAAAAGAATTCTTTTTTTATTTATCAATTTTAATAAAATTTCAATAATTTGCCGAAAAGTAATTATTTTTGGACCTACACATTCTACGATTTTTGAAGAAATATTTTTGGAGATAACACTATAAATTATATCAGTTAAATCAGAGCAGTGGATGGGCATAAATCTAGTTTTTCCTGAATAATATAATGGAAATATTGGAAGTCTGTTCAATAATGTCATAAACGTAGTTGTGAAATTATCATCAACAGAATAGACTACTGACGGTCTTAATATTGTCGATAAAGGAAAATTTTTTAATATGTTTGTCTCACCATTTAATTTGCTTTTCGCATAGTCGGAGTCTATTGCTTCATTTATCCCTAAAGCAGATATATGTATAAAATGTTTTAATTTATATTCTTTGCAAAGTTTAGCTAAAATTGATGGGAATAAAGCATGAATATTTTCAAAAGAACTGCTCTTTTTTTCATATAATATTCCTATTAAATTTATACAAATGTCTGAATTTTCAAAAAGCTTTCTAATTTTTTTTTCATCGAAAATATTAGACTCAACAACATCTATATAACCTGGATTTGCTTGAGTTTTAATTATATAACTTTTTTGGTGAATATTTCTTGTAACAACTGTTACTTTATAGTTATTTTTAGTAAGCTTTCTAATCAGATTTCTACCAATTTGACCACTTCCACCAAAAATTAGACAATTTTTTGCTTTCATATATATATTATTAAAAATGAATATTGATATTAAACTACACAAGAATGATCTACCAGAAGATTTAAACTTAGGCAATATCTGTAGTTTTGATGGAGAATTCCTCGGTTTAAATGTTCGAAGAGATCCACTTTGTCTCATTCAAGTTTCAAGCGGTAATAATGATGCCCATATAGTTCAATTAAATAGAGATACTTATGATGCACCAAACCTAAAAAAATTACTAAGTGATAAAAATGTTAAAAAAATTTTTCATTACGCCAGAGCTGATATGGCTCACATTAAGCACTATCTAAAAATAGATATTGAAAACGTTTTAGATACCAAAATCGCATCAAAATTAGCAAGATCATATTCAGACAATCACTCTTTAAAATCGCTGATAAAAGAATTCATCAATATTGATATAAGCAAACAATCTCAAAGTTCTGATTTTGGTGGAGACCTCACTCAAGCACAACTAAAATATTGTGCAAATGATGTCATTTTCCTTCATAAGATCCATGAAGAACTTAACAAAATTCTAATAAGAGAAAATCGAATAAACTTATATAATGATTGTTTAAAATTTTTAAAAACTAGAGTTGATCTTGATTTAGCCTTATTTAGAGATGATATCTGGTCACATTAAATCATGAAAAATAAAATAAATGAGATAGGAAAAGAGGTAGTAGATTTACAAATAAGAGCTTTAAAAAAACTTAAGAATTCTATAAATGAGTCTTTTGATGATGCTGTTAAAGCAATTTTAAAATGTAAATCTAAAGTAATAATATGTGGAGTCGGAAAAAGTGGTATAATAGCCTCCAAAATTTCAGCTACACTTTCTTCTGTGGGTACTCCCTCTTTCCCAATTTCTGCTTCTGATTGCTCTCATGGAGATTTAGGCAGAATTACAAATAAAGATATACTTATATTAATAAGTTATTCTGGAAATACTGCAGAATTAAAAAATATTATTAAATATGCAAAAGTAAATAAAATTCTTTTGATTGGTATTGTATCAAATAGAGATTCACATTTGTATAAATCTTCGAATATAAGATTATTTATCCCTGAAGTATTGG
>CVSM01000122.1 GCA_001180065.1 Candidatus Pelagibacter communis | reverse complement strand
CAGTAAAAAAGATAAGTGAAAATCCTGATGCTGCTTATGATTATACAAGTAAAGGTAACTTAGTTGCTGTCATAAGCAATGGATCAGCAATTCTTGGTATGGGTAATTTAGGAGCCTTGGCCTCAAAACCAGTGATGGAAGGAAAAGCAGTATTATTTAAAAGATTTGCAGATATAGACTCTATCGACCTAGAGATAGACTCAAAAAACTCTGATGAAATAATTAATTCAATTAAAAATTTTGCTCCTTCTTTTGGTGGTATAAATTTAGAAGATATAGCAGCACCTGATTGTTTTATTATTGAAGAAAAATTAAAAAAAATTTTAGATATTCCTGTTTTTCATGACGATCAACATGGTACGGCTATTATTACAACAGCAGCATTAATTAATGCTTTAGATATTAATGGAAAATCAATTTCTAAAATAAAAGTTATTATTAATGGAGCTGGAGCATCTGCAATGGCTTGTGCTAATTTATTTAAAAAAAGTGGTGTACCTCAAAAAAATATTACAATGATTGACAGAACTGGCGTTATTTACAAAGGAAGAAAAAAGTTAAATAAATGGAAATCACAGCATGCTATTAAAACCTCAGATAGATCTTTAAACGATGCAATTGAAGGAGCTGATGTATTTTTAGGTCTCTCAGCTAAAGGTGCTTTGTCAAAAAATATGGTAAAAAAAATGGCAAAAAATCCTATAATTTTTGCATGTGCAAATCCAGATCCTGAAATAACTCCTGAAGAAATCGAGGAAGTTCGAGAAGATGCTATTATAGCGACTGGTAGATCAGATTATCCAAATCAAGTAAATAATTTAATTGGTTTTCCTTACATTTTTAGAGGAGCACTAGATGTTCGTGCTAAAACCATTAATGAGGAAATGAAAATTGCAGCATCTTTAGCAATTGCAAAATTAGCAAGAGAAGATGTTCCTGATGAAGTTGTTGCAGCTATGGGAGGAGATAGACCTCATTATGGTAAAGATTATATTATTCCCTCAACTTTTGATCCAAGATTAATTAGTATTATTCCTGCTGCAGTAGCACAAGCGGCAATTAAAACTCGAGTAGCAAGAAAAAAGATTGAAAATTTTGATGTTTATAAAGAGCAACTTAAACAAAGATTAGATCCCACAGTTACTATAATGCAAGGTATAAACAATTACATAAAAAAAAATCAAAAGAAAATTGTATTCGCAGACGGTGAGGATGAGAATACTCTCAAAGCTGCTATAGCATTTAAAAATTCAAAATTTGGTATTCCAATTTTAGTTGGTAAAGAAAAAAAAATTAAGGAACAATTAAAAAAAATTGGTTATAGCGAAAACTTAGAAATAGATATTGTAAACTCAAAAGACAAAGAAAAAAGAGAAAAATACGTAAAATTTCTTTTCGAGAAACTTCAAAGAAAAGAAGGATTGTTAGAATGGGACTGTGATCGAATGATAAGAAATGATAGAGTTATTTGGTCAACTTGCATGGTTGCATGTGGTGATGCTGATGGTGCTATTACAGGAAATACAAGAAGATTTGGTGCATCATTAAAAAAAATTACTCAAGTTATTGAAGGAAGACCAGGAGAAATAATGTTTGGGTTAAACATGGTTGTTCATAAAGGTAAAACAATTTTTGTTGGTGATACAAGTGTTCATGAATATCCAAATGCAAATCAGTTGGCCGATATAGCCATATCAAGTGCTCGAGTAGTCAGATTATTTGGTATTGATCCTAAAGTAGCTTTTGTTTCACACTCCACATTTGGTCAACCACTTACAAGTAGAACCAAACATATTCAGGAGGCAGTAGAAATTTTAAAAGAGAAGAATGTTAATTTTGAATTTGATGGTGATATGCAGCCTGACGTAGCGTTAGATAATGAATATAAGTCTCTGTACCCATTTTCTAAAATAGTTGGAAATGCAAATATTTTAGTTATGCCAGGTCAACATAGTGCAGCAATTTCTTACAAAATGATGAAAACATTTGGAGACTCAAAAGTAATCGGACCACTTTTAATAGGCTTAGGTTTACCAATTGAAATAGCGCCTCTTAGAAGCTCAACCTCTGAAATTCTTAACCTAGCATCAATAGCAGCGTATTCATCAGATATAATTGATTATAAAAAAAATTAATTTTTTTGTATTCTTAAATCGTCTACAAGTAAAATACTTGATATGATGCCCTCAACATCTAAAATTTCCTCAGCCTCTTTTATAACTTCTTTTTTCTCCTCTGAATTCAACGCAATACCGTAAAGGTAAATTTTCTTTTTGTAAGTATCTATCTGATAATTTGTAGCTTTTATCTTTTTGTTAAAAATTAATGCTGATCTCATTTGAGATGTGATCAATATGTCTTTAGCTGACTGTTTAAAATTAAATTTCTCTTTTATTTTTATATCATTTCTTACAGATCTAGCTCCTTTTGTCTCCCAGGCTAATTTTGTTAATTTTAATTTTTCCTCAGGATTGTCAACTTTACCAGTTAAAAATATTCTACCATCAAGAACTTTAGATTTTACTGATATAAAGTAATCTTTATTAAGTAAAACTATTCTTGCAGACAAATTTTTTTGCATGATTGAGTCATCTATTTGAGTACCAACAGATCTAGGATCAAATGCAACACTTACACCAGTTCCAAAAATTCCTTTTGAAGAAACACCTACACAACCAGAAAAAATTAATAATGAAACAATTAATAAATAAAATTTAATTTTCATCTTTTAAGCTTAAGCAATAATTATAAATTTCTTTTTTAGATATTCTTTTATTTTGATTAATTAAATTAGAAATTTCTTTAATACTTAATTTGTTTATCATGGAACTTATAATTCTTTTATCTGATTCACTTAAAAAATGTGAATTTTTTTCATCTTTTTTCTCAGATATTACAACAGTAAGCTCTCCTTTAAGATTGCTATCAAACAAATTTAATTTATCTATATCCGCTCTTATGTATTCTTCATAAAACTTAGAAATTTCCCTACAAATAAGTATTTTTCTTCCTCTAAAATTTTTTTTTAACAATGGAATTATTTTGTTAATCTTTTTTGATGAAATAAAAAAAATAATTGAATAATTAAATTTGGATAAACTTTCTAAATCATCCTGTAATTGCTTTGCCTTTTCCGGAAAAAAGCCGTAAAAAAAAAATTTATCTGAAAAACCACTAACCGATAATGCCGACGACACAGCTGACGGACCTGGTAAAGGAAATATATTTATGTTTTTTTTAACACATTCTTTTACTAACAATGCCCCAGGATCAGAGATTGAGGGTGTCCCTGCATCTGATATTAATGAAATAATTACTTCTTTTTCAAATAACTTTATTATTTTTGCCAAATTTTTTTTCTCATTGAATTTATGATTTGAAATTAATTTTGATTTAATTTGATAGTTTTGAAATAATCTTTTCGACACACGAGTATCTTCGCAAAGTATATAATCAGACTTTTTAAGGATATCGATTGCCCTTAAAGTAATATCACCTAAATTTCCTATAGGAGTAGGCACTAAATATAGGCCTTTTTTTATTTCTTTATTGAGAGATTTTGAATTTACAACCATAATTGTAATATAGATATTATAATATCATTAAAATGAAAAAATATTTTAAAATTTTTCAAATTATATTCATTAGTCTTGTTTATTTATACCCAATCTCAGTTTACTCAGAAGAAAAAATTAAGATTGGTCTATTAGTTCCTATGACTGGTGATGATAAAAAACTAGGTAAATTAATAATTGAGTCAGTAAGAATTGCTTTAAAAGATATTGATACAAATCAATTAGAAATATATCCAAAAGACTCTGGAATAAATCCTACACAAACTTTGAAATCTGCATTTGAATTAAAGGAAATGGGTATAAATATAGTTATAGGACCGATTTACCATAAAAACTTATCTTATTTAGAAGAGGTTGAAGACGTAATTTTTTTATCGTTAACTAATAAAACAATAAACTTACCAAAAAATGTAATAAGTAGTGGTGTGAATGCTACATCTCAATTAAACACAATTAAAAAATTTATTTCATCTAAAGAAATTAATAGAACAATTTTTCTCACTCCTAAACTTGATTACGAAGCTGAAATTAAAAAAGGAATAAAAAATTCTAAGATAAAAATTTCTAAACATTATATTTATGAAACTGAGCCTACTAAACTCACATCTCAAATAGAAAAAATTACAAATTATAAAAAAAGAAAACAAAATTTACTGGATGAAATTAAAAGAGTAGAAGAGTCAGATCTTATCGACAAAGAAAAACAACTAGAAAAATTAGAAAAAATTTATACTATTGGTGATGTAAATTTTGACTCTGTTATTATTTCAGATTTCGATGAAAGTTTAAAAAGTGTAATAACATCTCTTCTATATACTGATGTTTCACCTAAAAAGAAAATTATTATTACTTTTAATCAATGGTTCGACAAGAGCTTATTAAAAGAGGAGTCTATTCAACCAATTTATTACCCTTCAATAAATAAAAAAAACCTTGATGATTTCAAAAAAAAATTTTTTAATGAGTTTAATGAGTATCCAAATTACTTATCTCTATTAAGTTATGACTTAGTCGGTTTAATTTATTATTTATCATTAAATAATGATTTAAATGATTTAGTAAGATTATTTAAAAAAAGAAACTCATTTAAAGGAAAAATTGGTATTTTTAATATTAAAGATAACAAAATAAATCATATATTAAATCTTTACGAAATTAGAAATGGTAAACTTACAGAAATTTTTTGATTTTCATAAATGCTTTAAACCTATGGTCTAATTTATATTTTTTTGAAGGTTTCATTTCACCAAATGTTTTTTTGCTTCTTTTAGGTATGAATATCGGATCATAACCGAAGCCATTTTTCCCCTTCGGTTTATGCGAAATACTGCCATCTACTTTTCCAACCACACACGCTATTTTTTTGTTTAAATAACTGATCGACAAAGCACAAATGAATCGTGCTTTTATTTTTTTTTTCTCCCAATTTTTGTTTTTTTTATTTAATTCTCGATAAACTTTTTTAATGGCTTTATTAAAGTCTCCATGTCTTCCGGCCCATCTTGCAGAATAAATACCTGGACCTTTGTCCAAGAAGTCTATTTCTAAACCAGAGTCATCAGCCAAACAGAAAAGTCCTGTTTTTTTTGAAAAATATTTTGATTTAATAAGAGAATTTTCTTCAAATGTTTTCCCAATTTCTGGAGGACTTTTCAAGTTAAATTCTGATGTAGAATGAATTTTAATGTTTTTTGGAAGTAAACTCTTAATTTCACGCAATTTACCTTTGTTATTTGTTCCAATTAGTAATTTATAAATTTTTTGTTTAAGCATCTGGAAATTATCAAAATGCTTACCATATAAGTCTTTATGGAAAAAGAAGAAAACCAAAATAACACTATAAAAGAAAGTCAGGATTCAGAAAAAGAAACTCCTGAAATAAAGAAGAATTTAGATACTGAAGACAATAACAACGCAGAACAAAATAAAGAAAAATCTAAAGAGATAACCCCAGAGGAAAAGATAACTGAGTTAGAAGATAAAGTGGCGAGAACTTTTGCCGAGATGGAAAATCAAAGAAGAAGATTTGAAAAAGAAAAAGAAGAAGCTTTTGAGTATGGAGGTTATAGTTTTGCTAAAGAAGCATTAAATTTAATTGATAATTTAGAACGTTCAAAACATGTTTTAGAAACTGACGAAAAATTAAAAAACACAGAGGCGCTTAAAAAGTCATTAGAACACTTAGAAATTATTAAAAAAGATACAATTTCGATTTTTGAAAAGAATAATATTAAAGCTATAGAGAGTATAAATAAAAAATTAGACCCCAACTTTCATCAAGCAATGATAGAGATTGAGGATGATACAAAAGAACCTGGAACAATTATCCAAGAAATTCAAAAGGGATTTACCATTAAAGATAGACTACTCAGACCATCTCTAGTTGGTGTATCTAAAAAAATTTCAAAAAAAGAGGAAAAAACTCTGAAAAATGAGGAAAATATAAAGGATAAATAATGCTTAGATCAGCTTGTAGATTAGAATTTAAACATTATATGAGGTCCAGGAATTAGAGAATTATGAGTAAAATTATAGGAATAGATTTAGGTACAACAAATTCTTGTGTTGCGATAATGGAAGGAACACAGGCAAAAGTAATAGAAAATACAGAAGGAGCACGTACTACGCCCTCTGTAGTTGCTTTTACAGAAGAAAATGAAAAATTAATTGGACAGCCAGCTAAGAGACAGGCAGTTACAAATCCTGAAAATACTATCTTTGCAGTAAAAAGATTAATTGGGAGAAATTTCGAGGATCCAACTGTAAAAAAAGATATAGAGGCTGCTCCTTTCAAAATTGTAAACTCAGAAAAAGGCGATGCTTGGATTGAAGCTAAAGGTGAAAAGTACTCACCTTCACAAATTTCTGCTTTTATACTTCAAAAGATGAAAGAAACAGCTGAAAAATATTTAGGCCAAGCAGTAACAAAAGCTGTGATAACTGTTCCAGCTTATTTTAATGACGCTCAAAGACAAGCAACAAAAGATGCTGGTAAAATTGCTGGATTAGAAGTACTAAGAATTATTAATGAACCAACAGCTGCTTCTTTAGCATACGGTTTAGATAAGAAACAAAATAAAAAAATTGCTGTGTATGATTTAGGTGGTGGTACCTTTGATGTTTCTATTCTAGAATTAGGCGATGGTGTATTTGAAGTAAAATCTACGAATGGTGATACTTTTTTAGGCGGAGAAGATTTTGATAATGCTGTGGTTGAATATTTAATTGCAGAATTTAAAAAAGACAGTGGTATTGATTTAAAATCTGACAAATTAGCATTACAAAGATTAAAAGAGGCTGCTGAAAAAGCTAAAATTGAGTTATCTGCTGCAGAACAAACAGATATAAACTTACCATTCATTACTGCAGATAAAACTGGACCAAAGCATATCAATTTAAAAATGACTAGAGCAAAATTAGAGGCTTTAGTGGAAGACTTAATTGCTAGAACAGTTCCACCTTGTAAAACAGCTTTAAAAGATGCAGGTATTTCAGCTAGTGATATAGACGAAGTTGTTATGGTTGGTGGTATGACACGAATGCCAAAAGTTATAAATGAAGTTAAAAACTTTTTTGGTAAAGAACCTAATAAAAGTGTAAATCCTGATGAAGTTGTTGCTATGGGAGCAGCAATTCAGGCAGGTGTGTTGCAAGGTGATGTAAAAGATGTTCTTTTATTAGATGTAACTCCTTTATCCTTAGGAATTGAGACTCTTGGAGGAGTGTCCACAAAATTAATTGAAAAAAATACAACTATTCCAACAAAAAAAAGTCAGGTCTTTTCTACAGCAGATGATAACCAGCCTGCAGTATCTATACGGGTCTTACAAGGTGAAAGGGAGATGGCAACAGACAATAAATTACTTGGTAATTTTGAATTAGTTGGTATTGCTCCAGCTCCAAGAGGAGTTCCACAAATTGAGGTTACTTTTGATATTGACGCAAATGGTATAGTAAATGTTTCAGCTAAAGACAAAGGGACAGGAAAAGAGCAGAAAATACAAATTCAAGCATCAGGTGGGCTAAGTGAAGAGGAAATTGAGAAAATGGTTAAAGATGCAGAGGCTAATAAAGAAGCTGATAAAAAGAAAAGAGAGTCTGTTGATGTGAGAAACCAAGCAGATACTTTAATTCATTCGACTGAAAAAAATCTTAAAGAACATGGTACTAAGATTTCCGATGCTGACAAGAAGGCTATTGAAGACGGATCTATTGCTTTAAAAGAAGCTTTAAAAGGTGAGGATATTGATGATATTAAGAAGAAAACAGAAGCATTAGTTCAATCGTCAATGAAACTTGGAGAAGCGATTTATAAATCACAACAAAGTACAAAACCTGAGTCTAATAAAGATGACGGAAAAAATGAAAAGGAAAAAAAAGACGATAATGTTGTTGATGCGGATTTTGAGGAAGTAAAAGACGATAATAAAGAGAAAAGCGCTTAACTGACATCTATTCGTCTAAGTTATATTCATGGCTAAGAGAGATTATTATGATGTCTTGGGTGTTAACAAGAGCGCAAGTCCAGAAGAACTAAAATCAGCCTATAGAAAACTAGCAGTAAAATATCATCCAGATAAGAATCCTGGTGATAAAAAAGCTGAGGATAAATTTAAAGAGGCTAGTGAGGCTTATGGAGTCCTTTCAGATAAGTCTAAAAAAGAAAACTATGACAACTTTGGACATGCCGCATTTGAAAACGGAGGCGGAGGTCAAGGTGGTTTTGGCGGTTTTGGCGGCTTCAGTGGTGCAGATTTTTCTGACATTTTTGAAGATTTTTTTGGAGACTTCGGTGGAGGAGGTAGAAGAAGTTCAAGAGGAAGAAATTCGAATAATCGAGGTTCTGATTTACGATACGACTTATCAATAACTTTAGAAGAAGCTTATCTTGGTAAAAAACAAAACATTCAATTTTCTACTTCAGAAAAATGTGAAACTTGTAAGGGTAATGGATCTAAACCTGGTTATAGCCCAGACAGGTGTACTTATTGTGGTGGAAATGGAAGAGTACGTTCAAATCAAGGGTTTTTTACAGTACAACAAACTTGTCCTCAATGTGCTGGTAGTGGAGAAGAAATTACCAATCCTTGTAATGATTGTAATGGACAAGGAAATAAACAAACCTCAAAAAAAATATCAGTTACCATACCCAAAGGCGTTGATGATGGTACCAGAATTAGACTAGCGGGCAAAGGTGAAGCGGGCAAAAGAGGAGGAGCTACTGGTGATTTGTATTTATTTATAAATGTAAAGTCTCATGACCTTTTTAAAAGATCTGATGTAAATCTATTTTTTGAATTTCCAATATCTATAGCTGATGCTGCTTTAGGAGCAACAATTGAAATACCAACTATTGATGGAAAAAAAGCAAAAATTAAAATTCCTGATGGCACTCAAGACGGAAAACAATTTAGATTAAAAGGAAAAGGTATGCCTTTTATGCGAAGAGGAGATTATGGTGATTTATACGTACAAGTTAAAACTGAGGTACCAGTTTATTTAAATAAAGAACAAAAAGAATTATTAGAAAGATTTAGAAAAATTGAGAATGAAAAGTCTAATCCAAGTATTAAAAAATTTTTGCAAAAAGCTAAGAGTTTTTGGAACAGCTAAAAAATGGGATTTGATCAGATAATCCCAGCCCTCTTTTTGATATTAGTATTGATCTTAATACTACCTGGTTTTTTAAGGACAAATTCAGAGTCAAAACAGTTTTTTAAAAATATTTTCATTTGGTCTATAATTGTGCTGCCTATTGTGCTAGTTGTTTATTTTATTTCTAAATGAAAAAGATTAACCTAGCTATTACTGGATGTTTGGGCCGAATGGGTCAACAAATTATTAAATCGTCAAAATTAGATAGTAATTTTAAACTAGTTGCACTTACAGAAAATAAATTAATAAATAAAAAGATAAATGGTGTAAAAATAACTCTTAATACTGAACAGATTTTAAAAAAAGCAGACTTAATAATAGACTTTACAACTCCTCAATGTACACTTCAAGTTCTCAATATTGCATCTAAAATTAGAAAAAGAGTAGTAATAGGAACAACTGGTTTCTCCAAAAAAGATGAGACTTTGATAAAAAAATTTTCAAAAAAAATACCAATTCTGAAAGCTGGAAACATGAGTTTAGGCATAAACCTTCTAATGTACTTAACCGAAATTGCATCTAGTTCTTTAGGTAAAAAATATTTGACTAAAATAAATGAAATTCATCACAAATATAAAAAAGATTATCCCTCCGGGACTGCCTTAATGCTGGGGAAAGGCATTGCTATAGGTAAAAATAAAAATTTTTATAGTTTAGTAGGAAAGAGATATCTTAATAAAAAAAATTTTCCCTACGGAAATAAAATAAATTTTAATTCTATTAGAAAAGGTGAAATTATTGGAGAACATGAGGTCAAATTTTCAAGTGGAAAAGAAATAATAACATTAAATCACGAAGCTTTTGATAGGGCTCTTTATTCTGAAGGTGCTTTATCTGCTGCTAAATGGTTAATGAATAAAAAGTCTGGTCTGTACTCAATGAGAGACCTCATGAATTTTAAAAAATGAATGAGACTCAAAGAGCAAAGATAATTCTCAAAATTTTAAACAAAACTTATCCAAAAATAATTGTACCGCTTCAAAGTAGAAATGTTTTTACTTTACTTATTTCTGTACTTCTATCAGCTCAATGCACTGACGTGAATGTTAACAATGTTACCAAAAATATTTATCCAAAATATTATAAACCTCAGCATTTTAAAAAATTAGGTAGAAAGAAAATTGAAAAATTAATTAAAAAGATTGGTATCTTTAGAATAAAAGCTAAAAGTATATATAATCTATCAAACCTACTAATCAAAAACCATAATGGAAAAGTGCCAAAAACTTATGAAGAATTAGAAAAACTTCCTGGAGTAGGGCATAAAACAGCAAGCGTAGTGATGTCTCAAGGGTTTGGTTATCCTGCATTTCCAGTGGACACTCATATTCATAGGTTGGCTCAAAGATGGGGTCTTACAAGTGGGAAGAACGTTGCTGAAACTGAGAAAGATCTTAAAAGACTTTTTCCAAAAAAATATTGGAATAAATTACACTTACAAATAATTTATTTTGGAAGGGAATATTGTAAAGCAAGAAGTTGTTATGGATTATCTTGTAAAATTTGTACTACTTGTTATCCTAATAGAAAAAAACCTTGTTTAACAAAAAAGGCTTAAATGAAAATTCTAGGAATCGGAAATGCAATAGTTGATGTACTTTGTAAAGTAACTGACGATTTTTTGACTCAAAATTCTTTAACTAAAAGTACAATGAAGCTTGTAGATGAAAAAGAATTCAATAATTTAATTTCGTCTCTAAAAATTGAAGAAACAATTTCAGGTGGTTCAGTTGCAAATTCAATTGTTGGTCTTTCGCAACTAGGAAACAAAGTAGGATTTATTGGTAAAGTAAGCGATGACGAATTAGGAAAAAAATATGAAGAAGGACTTAATAAAGAAAATGTTAATTATCTTTACAATAAAAAAAAAGAATCTATCCCTACAGGATCTTGTCTAATTTTAATTACCCCGGATTCTGAGAGAACCATGTGTACTTTTTTAGGTACTGCAGGAAAAATAAATGAAAATGATGTTATTACATCTGAGGTTCAAAAATCTGAATTAGTTTTTCTTGAAGGATATTTATGGGACGAGGGAGATCCAAAAAAAGCATTTGATAAAGCTATTAATGGAGCGAAAAAAACGGCAATGTCGCTATCAGATTTATTTTGTGTAGAAAGACACAAAAAATATTTTTTTGATTTAGTTAAAAATAAATTAGATATAATTTTTGCTAATGAACAAGAAATATTATCCTTAATCGATTCAAATTCATTTGATGAAGTAATATCATTTTGTAAAGAAATTAATAAAAATGTTGTAATAACAAGAGGCGAAAAAGGAGCCATTAGTGTTAAACAAAATGAAGTTATTGAGTGCGAAGCCAAGAAAAATTTAAATATAAAAGATTTAACTGGTGCTGGAGATTTATTTGCTGCTGGATATTTACATGGAGTTGTAAATAAATTATCAACCATAGAAAGCTTAGAAAAAGGAACAGAGCTTTCTTCAAAAATAATACAAAAAATTGGTGCTAGGATCTAATTATCCTTTTTTAATTTATCTTATACCCGTCTTGTAAGCTTATTATAAAATTATTATCATCAAATTTATCTTTAATTTTTTTTCTCAGTCTATAAATGTGTGTCTCCACAGTATGTGTTTCCAATTCAGAGCCATATCCCCAAACTTCTTTCTGTAACTCATTAATTTTTACTGGTTTGGATGAATTTTTTAAAAACATAATTAAATTAGTTTCTCTTTCAGTTAAATCTAATGTTGATTTATTTTTACCTATTTCTCTTGAATTCAAATCTAATTTATAGTCTCCAATTGATATTTCTGATTGAAAGTTAAATTGAATTTTAAGAAAATTAATATTTATCATTTCAATTAATTTATTTATGCTTAAAGGATTATTTTTTATGATTAAATTATTTTTAAAATTTTCTTTCTTTTCTCTGGAAATGATCAAAAAATCTTTTTCTAATTTATCTAATATTGTATTTAAATTTTTTTGATTACAATTAATAATATCAAAATTAAAATTTTCTTTAATTTCATCTAAAATATTAAATAAAACATCATAATCAAAAATTATTATTTTTTTTGAATTCATATATAATCAAAATATGCCAATTGTCTTAAAAAATAAAGATACTCTTATTTATCAAGATTTTATTTTTAAATGTTCAATTGGAAAAAAGGGACTATCTAAGAGAAAAGTTGAGGGAGATTATAAAACCCCTATCGGTATATATAGCCTAGACAAATTATATTATCGAAGTGATCGTATAAAAAAACCCAAAACTAAACTTAAATGTATTCCTATTAAAAAATATATGGTTTGGTGCAATGATGTTAAGAGTAAAAAAAATTATAACAAATTAACAAATATAAAACAAAAAGTAAGATATGAAAAAATGTATCGTTTTGATGGAAAATACAATTTACTCATTCCAATTAAATACAATTTTTTAAAACCTAAACCTGGAAAAGGAAGTGCTATTTTTTTACATATTACTAAAAACTTTAAACCAACTGCTGGGTGCATTGCTATTAAAGAGTCGGATTTTTTGATATTACTAAGATTAATAAATAAAAAAACTAAGATAATTATTAAATAGTTCTTTTACCAAAAATTTTTGAGCCAACTCTTATAAATGTGGCTCCATTATTTATAGCCGAGATAAAATCATTAGACATACCCATGCTCAAATCTTTAAAACCAAATTTTTTATTCAATAAATTCATCTCTTTAAAATAAACTTCAGGATCTTTATCTATAGGTGGAATGCACATTAAACCTAAAATATCTAAATCACAATTTTCTTCACAAGACTTTAAAAATGTTTCTAAACTTTTTACCTCTATGCCATTTTTTTGTGGCTCATTAGCTATATTCACTTGTACGAATATTTTAGGTCTAAAATTTTTTTTTAATTGTTCATTAGATATTTTTTCTGCCAATTTAATGCTATCTAATGAGTGGATGTAGTCAAATAAGGGTAAAACAAATTTTACTTTATTAGTTTGTAATTTACCTATTAAATGTAATTTTATATTTTTATTATTAAGTTTTATATCTGACCACTTATCGAGAGCTTCTTGGACTTTATTTTCACCAAAATGAGTGTGGCCAAACTTGATCATAGGCTCAATATCTACAATTTTAAAAGTTTTGCTTACAGCAACAATGTTTACTTTTTTGATATTTACTTCACCAGAAATTTTATCATTTATTTGTTTATCTATTGTTGTTAAATTAATAATTGACTGATGCATAAGTTAATATTTTATTTTATTGATGAATTTAAAAAAAAGCATTTAATTAATTTAGATAAGAATATTTCAATTATTTATAGAAATTATAATAAAATTTATAGTGAAAATGAAGTTTTAGAAATTAAAAAATTCTGTTTATCTACCAATCGTAATTTATATATTTCTAACAATATCTATTTAGCCAATAAATTAAACCTAGATGGAATATATTTGCCTTCATTCAATAAAAATATTTCAATTCTTGGAAAAATAGACAAAAGATTAAAAATTATTGGTTCTGCCCATAACTACAGGGAAATTACAATTAAAAAAAAACAAAGAGTAGACTTAATATTTATTTCACCTATTTTTAAAGTGAAAAAAAAAAGTGAATTTTTAGATGTGCATAAATTTAATACATTATCAAAAATAACTAAAATAAAAGTAATTGCTCTTGGTGGAATTAAAAAAGAAAATATAAAAAAGATTAAAATGGTAAATTGCTCTGGTTTTGCAGGTATTTCATACTTTGATGATAAAATTAAAAAATGAATAAAGAACAAATAAAATTAAAAATTCAAAGATTAGTTAACCAATACAATGTTGCAAACTATGCACATGTAATAAAGGAGACTGGAGTTTTACTAAAAAGGTTACCTAATAATTTATTTCTTATGAATTTAATTGGTTCTTCTTTTCAAAAAATTGGACGATTAGAAAAAGCAAAAAAAATTTTTGAAGATATTATTGCATTAGATAATTCTAATACTGCTGCATTAAATAATTTAGGTAATACTCATAAATTACTTAAAGATTTCGAGACAGCAGAAAAGACTTATAAACAAGCTCTCCAAATTGATCCAAATTTTGCTAATAGTCTTCAAAATTTAGCAAATCTAAAATTTGACCTAAACAATTATGACGATGCCATTGAGCTTTATGAGAAAGCTATCAAGTCAGAACCTAAAAATTTTTTAACTTACTATAATTTAGGACTTCTATATCAATCCCTTGGAGAATTTGATAAAGCCAAATTTTATTTTGAAAAAGTAACTGAACTTAATCCACAATTTACTAATGCAGATAAGATTTTAAGTAGATTTACAAAATATAAAAAGGGGGACAATCATATTGAAAATATGAAACACAGACTTAAAAAATTAAACCTAACTGATTTTAATAAATCTAATATTTTATTTGCATTAGGTAAAGCTTATGAAGATATCGAAGATTACGAAAATTCTTTTAAAGTTTTAGATGAAGCAAATAATCTTCAAAAAAAAGTCACTAAATATGATTTCATGAATGATGAAAACCTGTTCAAAAAAATATTTAAAAAATTTTCAAATTGTCGATTTCAAGATTTAAATACTAGACCAAATGATAAAACTTACATATTCATTGTTGGTTTACCAAGATCTGGTACAAGCTTGGTAGAGCAAATATTATCATCCCATTCCTATGTTTATGGGGCTGGTGAACTACAATATTTTCCTGATGCTATTAAAACTGAATTTCTTATGAAAGATAAACCAATCGATGATAAAATTACCCAAACAAAAGTGGCAGATATTTTTAATAAAAATGTGAGCACATTTAATTCTAAAGAAAAATATCTTACAGATAAAAATCCGCTAAATTTTTTATGGATTGGTTTTATCAAATTAATATTTCCAAACTCCAAAGTTATCCATATTAAAAGGGACATAAAAGATAATTATTTTTCACTTTTTAAAAATACTTTCGATGGGAATATGAATTGGTGTTATAATAAATCTGATTTATTAAAATATTGTAAAAAATATAAAGAAATTACAGATTTTTGGAATGAAATATTACCAGATTTTATTTTAAATATTCAATACGAAGATTTAATTTCTGATACAAAAAATGAAGTAAATAAAATATTAAAATTCTGCAATTTACCTTGGGAAGATAATTGTTTAGAGTTTTATAAAACAAAAAGGGCAATTAAAACAGTGAGTTCAGCTCAAGCCAGAAAGCCTATTTATAAGTCCTCAGTTCAATCTTATAAAAATTATGAAAAGTTTTTAAAAGAATATTTTTCTGAACTTTGATAAGATAAAAAAAAACGGCCCCATGAAAGAGGCCGTTTTATTAATTTTTAATCAGTATTATTAGAATGATAATACTAAACTGATTTCCATGTGCTCGTCGTCAGAACCTGCAACACCAGCGTCATCACTAGCTTCTGAAACAGTTGCTCTAACTGAAGCAGCACCCATAGTGTATGAAGCGTTAATCGCGTCGATAGTTTCTGTTACGTTTGTACCACCTGCAGTTTTGTCATACTCAACATCTTGAGTAGCAAGAGATATAGACATATTGTCATTCACGTTGAATGCAATAGCGTAAGCTTCTACATCTTTAGTTATTGAACCTGCAGTACCAGAATCAACTGAACTTCCTCTAGCACCTACTGAGATTGGACCAGTTGTATAGTTTAACCATACACCGTGTATTTCATCATCATCAGATGAAGCTGCAGTCATAGATTTTTTATGGGCCATAACACCACCAGATAAACCATCTATTAAAGCTGAACCATCAAATGTTAAAACAACATCTCTTGAAGTTCCAGTGATTGCTCCACCGTTACCACCATCAGCAGTAGCTCTAGTTCCACCTTTTGATGTTGCTAATGATATTCCAAAAGCACCAAAAGAGTTACTGTAACCTAGTG
>CVSM01000121.1 GCA_001180065.1 Candidatus Pelagibacter communis | reverse complement strand
CTCATACAAAATCAAAAAAAAATTTATCAAAAAAAACAAAAAAAATAGTTAAACCTATAGTTAAAAAAGTTAATAAAAAAAAACAATTAAATAAAACCGAAAATAAATTAAATACAAAAACAGATAACTTAAGAATTTCAAAAAGTAATGAAATAAAGCCAGAAATTAAAAAAGTAAAAAAACAAGATACGGAAAAGAGAGAATATAAAATTAAAGATTACGTAGTATACCCCAAGCACGGTGTTGGCCAAATCACTGAATTTAAAAAAATTAATATTGGTGGAATTGATGTTGAAACATACGTTATAAAATTTGAAAAAGACAAAGCAAATGGGATGGTACCTGTAAATAAACAGTCCCATCTTCGTCACTTAGCGACTATTAACCAAGTAAACAAATGTATCTCAATTCTTAAAAGTAAACCAAAAATAAAAAGATCTATGTGGAGTAGAAGAGCACAAGAATATGAAGCAAAGATATCATCAGGTAAAATTTATGAACTAGCTGAGGTAGTGAGAGACTTAAATAAAGGTGATGATCTGATGGTTGACCAATCTTATAGTGAAAGACAACTTTTTGAAAAAGCTTATGAAAGAATATTATCAGAATTCAAAATTATACTTAATATATCTTTAGAGGATACCCAGAAAAAATTAGATAAAGCTTTAAAAAGAAATTTAGTAGACCAAACTAAAATTACACCATCACCAAAACCGTCTACGTCTAACTTGCCCCCGGTAGAAGAGACGATTACTGACACAGAGACAGATAATGAAGTGTCTTTAGAGGAATAAAAAAAACGCCTCTCACACTTTACGTTATGAGAAGCGTTTTTAATAAAGAATACTAAGTAATTATCTTCTTCTTCTTTTTTAGCTTTTTTCTTAGCTTTTTTCTTAGCCTTCTTTGCTTTTTTTCTTCTCTTAGGCATCTTTAGCTCCCTTTTAAGTTAAACGAATCAATTTGATTCGTTGTTATGTTATTTTTATTTTTTTATACACGTTATGTCAATTCTTTAATTAAAAGAAAAATTTTATAAAAAAAAATTTGTTAACAAATTATTTTTTTTTTTTAAATGTTTAAAAAGTTAATATTTATGCGCTTTATAATCAAATTTTTACTTAGATTGATAAAGTTTTTCTAAATCCTCTTTGTATTTTTCTAAAATTTTTTTTCTTTTTAATTTTAGTGTTGGTGTTAACATTCCATTTTCAATTGAAAATTCTTCTTTAATTAATTTAAATTTTTTGACTTTTTCTACTAAAGATAAAGTTTTATTTAAATTTTCTAAAAAAATTTCAATTTCTTTTCTATTTTCGGTACTTTCAGTAACAATTAGCGCTACCAAATAAGTTTTCTTATCTCCATAAACAAAACTTTGTGTAATTTTTTCATTTAAAACTAATAAATTTTCTATTTTTGACGGTGAAATATTATCGCCACCAAGACTAACTATTATTTCTTTTTTTCTATCAGTAATTTTTAAATTTCCATCTTCAGTGATCTCTCCAATGTCACCAGTATGTAACCAGCCATCCATTATGACATCAGATGTCTCTTTTTTCATATTCCAATAACCAAGCATTACATTTTCACCTTTTACTAAAATTTCACCATCTTCAGCTATATTTACCTGGTTTGTTTTAAAAGGAGGCCCAACTGTGTCGATTCTGATTTTTCCAGGAATATTACAGCTCACAACAGGTGAGGCCTCGGTAAGACCGTAACCTTGAAGAGTAGGCAATCCTATAGCGTTTAAAAATTCTCCAATTTTTTGGTCTAAGGCGCCACCCCCAGATACAAAGGCCTTTAGTTTTCCACCGAACTGATTTTTAATCTTTTTTCTTACTAGTTTTTCACAAAAGAAATTAATCAATTTTTCTCTAAATGTTAAATTCTCATTATTAAGTTTTTTAATTCCGAGTGAAATCGTGGATGAAATCAATTTTTTTTTAAAACCTTTCTGTTTTGAAAAATTAATTGAAATTTTGCTGTATAAATTTTGATAAAATCTTGGGACAGCTGTCATAATTGTGGGTTTTGCAATAGACATATTTGATAACAACTTCTCTAGACTTTCAGCATAATAAATTTTTGCACCAAGCGAAATTTGAACAAATTGAACTGCATGCTCATATGAATGAGATAACGGTAACCATGTCAAAAAAGTAGGTTCACTATTTTGAACTAATTGATTTAATATTTCTTGAGCTCCTTCACAATTTGATAAAATTCCTCCATGACTAAGCATTACACCTTTAGGATTGCCAGTTGTGCCAGATGTATAAATGATGCAAGCAAGATCTTTTCTTTCAAGATTTTGATTAAAACTTATATGAGGATTTGATTTATTTTTTTTTGAATGTTCATTAAAGATATTTTCTATATTCTCAACTCTTTCGTTTAAGTTTTCAATGGATAAAACTTTAATCTCATCAGAGATAAATTTTTCAATTTTTTTTAATTGGATTTCATTAGAGACGATACAAATTTTTGGCTTACAATCATTAATAATGTACTCATAGTCTTTCTCTGAATAAGTTGTAAACAATGGTACCGTAACACCACCTGCATTCATTATTGATATATCAGAGATAAGCCATTCAGGTCGATTTTCAGATAATAAGATACACCTGTCTCCTTTATTCAACTTTATTCTTAAATGTTCAGATAAAATTTGAATTTTTGATGCAACTTGTTGCCAAGTTAAAAAATCTTTTTCATTTTCTTTTAACCATTTTAAAAATGGTTTTTCAGAAATTGAATTAATTTCTTTATACTTTGTAAAAAAAAGTTCTACTAAACTGTTTATTTTATTCAATTCCATAATTTGGTGGGCGAAGAGAGAATCGAACTCTCACTTCTTGCGAAACACGATTTTGAGTCGTGCGCGTCTACCAGTTCCGCCATTCGCCCCTAATTATTTAATAATTAATTAAATAGTATAAGAACTAAAATTATAATAAAACCAAAAAATGTTTAATAAACTTTATAAAAAATGTTTAGAATTAGCGGCTCATAAAAGTTCAAAATTATATTTAGCTGCTGTTTCATTTATTGAAAGTTCCTTTTTTCCAATTCCTCCAGATGTAATGATAATACCTATGGTTATTTCAAAAAAAAATGACTTTATAAAGATTTTTTTTATAACAACCGTTTTTTCAGTTTTGGGTGGTATGCTAGGTTATTTTATAGGAGCCTTTTTTTTTGATTTTGGATCACAAATTATGAGCTTTTATGGCTATGAAAATAAGTTATCAAATATCAAGAATAATCTAATAAGTAGTGACGGTTTTTATGCTTGGTTGAGTATTCTTTTTTTGGCAGGTTTCACTCCTCTTCCTTATAAAGTTTTTACTATAGCTAGTGGTCTAATAGGATTTAATTTTTTTATCTTTATTTTCATAAGTTTAATCTCTAGAGGCCTGCGTTTTTTTATAGTCGCATATTTTTCTTATAAATTTGGAGATATATTTACTAAATTTATGCATGAACATGGTACAAGATGGTTCACTGTTGTTGGAATTTTAATTGTTATTATAGCTGTGGTAATTTATTTAATCTTTAAATTTTATGTTTAATTTAAAAGCTAAATTTTACTTAAATCTAATTTTAATATTAAGTATAGTTTCATTAATTTCTGCATATTTCATAGAGTATGTTCTCGGCCATAAACCATGTAATTTATGTTTAATAGAAAGAATTCCTTATGGATTAAGTATCATATTGATAATCTCAATTTTTATTTTAGAAAAGAATAAAAAATTTATTGTGTTACTATTAATTTTAACTTCTGCTTTTTCTTTAGCTATATCAATTTATCATTACGGTATTGAGCAGGGATTTTTTCAAGAATCAGCAGTTTGTAATGCTAAAAATTTTACAGAAAATATTACAAAAGAAGATTTACTTAAACAATTAAATGAGAGAATTGTAAGCTGTAAAGATGTGACATTTAGGATTTTTGGATTATCACTAACAAGTATTAATATAATTATTAGTTTATTTTTTATGATTATATTATCAAAAGTTTATACAATTTATGAAAAAAACAGACAATAAAGTTGAAGAGTTTATAAGAGTAGATCATGCTGGTGAAAGAGGTGCTGTAAAAATTTATGAAGGTCAATTATTGGCATTAAATACTATTGTCAAAGATGACAATTTAAAAAAAACTATTGAGGATATGAAAGAACACGAGATAGAGCATTGTCAATTCTTCGAAACTGAAATAAAAAAAAGAAATATTAAACCTACAAAGTTTTTACCTTTATGGGATTTATTAGGTGTAGGTTTAGGTTTTGGATCAACTTTATTGGGGAAAAAAGCAGCAATGCTATGTACTGCATCAGTTGAAGAAGTAATAGATAAACATTATTTAAATCAAATTAATCAATTGGGTCCTGAAGAAAAAGAATTAAAAAAAAAAATAACTAAATTTAGGCAAGATGAACTTGATCATAAAGATATAGCATATGAAGAAGGTGCTTCAAAAAAAGGTCTATACTCAATTATGGATAAAATAATTAAAACTGGTTCAAAAATAGCCATTCGTATTTCTGAAAAAGTATAAGTTTTAAGACTCCAACTCGACATCCCAATATAAATAATCCATCCAACTCTTATGTAGATAGTTTGGTGGAAAATTCTTGCCATTACGATGTAAATCTTCTGTAGAAGGTTGAAAAGGATATTGGTTCAGTTTCATGCCAGATAATTTTAATAATTTTCCACCTTTCTTTACATTGCATGAAGAGCAAGCAGTTACAACATTATCCCAATTTGTTTCTCCGCCTTTTGACCTAGGTAATAAATGGTCAAATGTGAGTTCATCTCTACTTCCACAATATTGACAAGAAAATTTATCTCTTAAAAAAACATTAAATCTCGTAAAACTTGGTTTTGATTGAGGAATAATATAATCCTTTAAAGCAATAACACTAGGTAATTGCATGTTAAATGACGGACTTCTAACAACCCTATCATAATTACTAACTATTATAACTCTGTCTAAAAATACAGATTTGACAGTATCCTGCCATGACCATAATGATAATGGATAATAGCTCAATGGTCTGTAATCTGCATTTAAAACCAGTGCAGGACATTTTTCTAAAGAAAGTTCTTTCTCAATTAAATTATTCATTATCTAATTTTAGCTTAATTAAATCTTTATTTCAATATTTTGTAGTCATTAAATTTTTTTTAATATATTCTAACGCAATACTTGATGCTTCAACAGGAATTTGATGGTCGCACTTTTCAATTAAACGAGTTTCTATTTTAATATTATTTCTAATGAAAAAGTCTTTTGCTTCTAACATAAAATTAGGAGGTACTACTTGATCTGAGTCACCGTGAATAAGTAGAGTAGGGGTCGAAACTTTTTTTCTAGATTTTAAATCATCTTGATTAATAATTTTTCCAGAAAATCCTACTATACAAGCATATTCTTGATCTGAAATTAATCCTAAATTTATCGACATCATGCAACCTTGGCTAAATCCAGACAAACAAATTTTATTATTTTCTAAGTTATATTCTTTTTTTATCTGATCAATGAATATATTTAACTTATTTTCAGCCTTTTTTGTTTCATTCAAAATATGATCTGGATCATCTTTTGTTAAATCAAACCATTGATATCCAGATGAATTAATTGAACATTTTTCATGACCATTTGGACAAATAAAAACTGTATTTGGCAAATATCTTTTCCAATTAAGAGATAAAATACTTATATCTTTTCCATCTCCTCCATAGCCATGTAATAAAATAACTGCACTTTTAATCTTTTCTTTATTTTCTGGTTTAATTAAGGTTGATTCTAGACAAAATGTCATAGTATATAATATATGTTTTTTTATTTTGAAAACATCATACAATACACTAATGATCTCTGGAATATTAATTAAAATATTATCAATAATTTTATTAATATGTGTTGGTATCGTTCTTATACTTGGTATAGGTACGTTATTTAAAGGTGGAGAAACTAGTAAAAAATATTCTAATAAGTTGATGCAGTTAAGAGTTTTACTTCAATTTATTGCAATTATAGCTTTAGTGAGCTTTGCGTATTTTTTCAAAAACTAATTATAACTGCTCAGCCATTTAATAAAATTTTTGTCTCCAAAATCTATTGAACCAATAACTCTTGCAAATTCAAATCCATCTTTATTAATTAAAATTGACGTTGGGATACCTCTAAGACCAAATTTTTTAACCAAGTTTATTGATGAGTCATAGTAAATTTCTAAATTTTTAATTTTCAAATCTTCAAAAAAAATAACTGACTTTTCGACACCATCTTTCCCAACATTAATTGGAAATATTCTTAGATTGTCTAAATTCTCACGATTTTGAAGTGCGTCTAGGGAAGGCATTTCTTCTTTACAAGGTGCACACCAAGTTGCCCAAAAATTCAATATAATCAATTGTCCCTCAAATTCTTTCAGATTTAATTGCTTATTTTTAGCATTGAAAAACGTTAAACCGTCATATTTTTTCAATTCTTTATTGATTACAAGATTCTTTATATTAATAACTTCATCCGCAAAAGAATTTGATATTAAAAATATAAATATTATTAAAAATCTCATATTAAATAGGTATAATTAAATATCATGACGAAAAATAAAAACAACAGATCAATATGGAGCACTAGAATAAAAAGCAATCTTTCTAAAAATCTACTTAAATTTGGAAATTCTATAGACGTAGATAAAAAGCTATATAAAGAAGATATTGCTGGATCAATAGCTCACGTAGAAATGCTTTTTAAACAAAAAATTATCTCGTTCAAAATTAAAAATAAAATAATTTATGGTTTAAAAAAGATAGAAAAAGAAATCTTAAACAAAAAATTCGAATTCAAACAAAATCATGAAGATATACACATGAATATTGAAAAAAGACTCTTCCAAATTATAGGTGAAGAAGCGGGGTATATTCATACCGGACGCTCAAGAAATGATCAGGTCATTACAGACTTTAAAATTTGGATGAGATCATCAATTAAAGAAATAACTACGCTAATAGATAAAATTATTCATACCACACTGAGTTTGGCTTCAAAAAATGTAGATACAATAATGCCAGGATTTACACATCTTAAAAATGCGCAACCTGTTTCTTTTGCTCACTATCTTATGGCGTACATAGAGATGTTTAAAAGAGATAAAAAAAGATTTCATCACACTTTAAACAATCTTGATGAAAATCCATTAGGTGTTGCAGCTTTGACTGGAACTTCTTTCAATATAGATAGAAATTATACCAGTAAAAAGCTTGGATTTAAAAAGCCAACTAATAATTCAATTGATACTGTTTCTGATAGAGATTTTGTTTTAGATTTTTTATACAATGTTTCAGTCTGTTCAATGCATATTTCTCGTATAGCAGAAGAGTTAATTATATGGAATTCAGATGGTTTTAAACTTATAAATTTATCTGATAAAATTTTAACTGGCTCATCAATAATGCCACAAAAAAAAAATCCTGATCTTCTTGAATATTTAAGAGGGAAATCTGGCAGCTCATACGGCAATTTATTTTCAATGCTAACAATTTTAAAGGGACTTCCATTATCTTATTTTAAGGACCTCCAGGATGATAAAAAAATTATTTTTGATTCGAATGACACGCTTGTAAATTGTCTTAAAATATTTAATGAGATTCTAAAAAATTGTGCCCCAAACAAAAAAAATATGCTAAACTTAGCTAATAAGGGTTATATTACCGCTACTGATCTAGCAGATTATTTAGTCAAAAATCATTCAATGTCGTTTAGAAATGCTTATGAAAAAACAGCCTTAATAGTAAATTATGCTGAAAAAAAGAAAAAAAAACTAAATGAACTTTCTTTAGAGGAATTAAGAAAGATCGTACCAAAACTAACAAATGATGTTTTAAAAGTGTTTGACCTAAGGAATTCTGTTAATTCTAAGAAATCATATGGTGGAACATCTTTTGATAATATTAAAAAAATGATAATGAAATATAAAAAACAAAAATGATGAAAAATATAATATTAACTTTGTTATTGTGTTGCATAATTTTTTCTTGTGGAAAAAAAGGAGATCCTGAGTATAAAAAATCAGAAAAAAATATAATGCAAATTATTGTTAAAAACAAAGTTTAATGAGATATATTAATAAAAAATTTACAATTGAAAAAATAAGTATTGAAAATATAGCAAAAAAATTTGGCACACCTTTTTATTGTTACTCATACTATCAATTAAAAAAAAATATTATCAACTTTAAAAGTAAATTTAAATCTTTTTCACCTTTGATATGTTTTGCTATTAAATCAAATACTAATGTTAATTTAATTAAAGAAATTAAAAAATTTGGGTTGGGTGCAGATGTAGTATCAATGGGTGAATTAATGATTGCTTTAAAGGCTGGAATCAACCCAAAAAAAATTGTTTTTTCTGGTGTTGGCAAAACATCTAAAGAGATCAGTTTTGCAATAGATAAAAATATCTTATTAATTAACGCTGAATCAAAAAGTGAAATTCAGGAAATTCATCGTATTAGTAAATTAAAAAATAAAAAAATACAAATTGGTATAAGACTTAATCCTAATACAGACGCAAAAACTTTAAAACAAATTTCAACTGGAAAAGAAGAAAATAAATTTGGTGTTAATGAAAAAACATTCTTGGAACTAATAAATTATTGTAAAATTTCAAAAAATTTACAACTAAAATGTCTGAGTGTTCATATTGGAAGTCAAATTTTAGATAATAAACCATATAAGAAAATGCTAAAAATAATCGATAAAATTATTGATAAAGTCGATCATAAATTCGAATTTATTGATTTAGGTGGAGGCATGGGTATTTCTTATAATCAAAAAGATAAAAAACTTAATTATAATGAATATTGTAAAGAAATTAAAAAATTTTTAAAAAAACATAAATCTAAAATTATTTTTGAGCCTGGTAGATCTATAATCGGAAATACAGGTGTTTTAGTCTCTAAGATAATTTACATTAAGAAAAATAAAAGAAAAAGTTTTGTAATTCTTGATGCTGCGATGAACGATTTTATGAGGCCTGCTTTATATGGGGCCTCTCATAGAACATTACCTTCTGAAAGAAAAAAAAATAAATCTAGGAAATCTTATGAATTTGTTGGACCTATTTGTGAGAGCACTGATAAGTTTATAAGTTTAAAAAACTTTCAAGAATTAAAAGAAAAAGATCTTATTGCTATATGTGATGTAGGCGCATATGGTATGTCTTTAAGCTCTAACTATAACATGAGACCAAAACTTCCAGAGTTGTTAATTAAAGGATCAAATATAAAAGTTATTAGAAAGAGACAAAAGCTCAAAGATTTACTTTAGCTTTTGATAAGAATGATAAAAAAATCAATATTTTTAATTTTATTTTTTACTGGAATTGTAATTATTTCTTTATTGTTTATACCATCGTTTTTTCTACCTCAAAAAGTAACACTTTATGGTGGAAAATTAATGGGTTATTGGACTGGTTTTTGTTTAAATTTTTTTTTATCAACTAAAATTATAATAAAAGGAAAAGAAAACATTATTCAAAATCAAAAATTTTTTATAGCCTCATCCCACCAATCAATGTTTGAAACATTTTACTTGCAAACGATTTTCAATTCACCAATTTTCATATTAAAAAAAGAATTACTTCTTATTCCTTTATTTGGCTGGTATCTAAAAAAAATTGGATCCATATCAATTAAAAGAAATAAAATTTCAAAACGTAATCTTAATTTTTATGAAAATATTTTTCAAGCTGTGTCTAACAGTAATAGACCTTTAATTATTTTTCCTCAAGGCACAAGAGTTTTGCCAAATGAGAGACCGCCATTTAAAAAAGGTGCATCAAGAATATATGAAAAATTAAAAATTTCATGTCAGCCGATTGCTGTAAACTCGGGTTATGTTTGGCCCAAGACTGGAATTACCTTAGGTCAAAAATCGATTACAATATCAATCTTAGAACCTATTTCAGCTAATCTACCAAAAGAGGATTTTCTCAAAATTTTAGAGAATAATATTTACTCAGAATTAAACTCATTGAATTAGCCTTTCATTGGCATTACAACGTAAATACTATCAAAGTCACCTGGATCTTTTATAAGCGCAGGCGAACCAGTATCGTTAAGAAAAATTTCAATTTTTGCACCATCTATTTGTGACGCAACATCAATTAAATATCTTGAATTAAAACTAATTTCTAAATCATAACCAAAATTCACACCTATAGTTTCTTTTCCATCACCACTATTTGTATTATTCACTGATAAATTCAAAGTATCCTTAGCCAAATTAAACTTTACTCCGTCTTTTTTATCTTGGGATACAGAAGCAACTCTGTCGACAGAATCTAAAAATGTTTTTAATCCTACCTCTAGTTTTTTCTGATTATTTTTCGGTATAACCTGAATATAGTTTGGAAATTTTCCATCAATTAATTTAGAAATTAATATACTATTATTTAATTCAAATTTAATTTTAGACTTCATGTTTGAAATTCTTACATCTCCATCATAGCTATCTAATAAATTACATAATTGAAAAATAGTTTTTTTAGGTAAAATTACAGGATCAAAATCTATCTTTTGCTCTAACCTTATTTTAGAAATAGACATACGATGACTATCAGTTGCTACAGCGGTTAAATAATTTTTGTCTTCTACCTCAGTTTGATGAAAATAAATGCCACTTAAATAATGTCTAGTTTCATCATTTGAAACAGAAAATTTGCATTTATTAAGTAATTTTAATAATTGTTTTGATTTAATTGAAAATTCATTTTTATCAAAATTTTCATCTGTTAAAGGAAACTCAGAAGCACTCATACAATTTAAATTAAAAATAGATTTTTCAGACTCTAAATGTAATTTACTTGAGTCAGTCAAAGTCAAATTAATTTTTTTTCCAGAGGAAAGTTTTCTTACAATATCATAAATAGTTGAGGAAACTGTTGTCGTTTTGCCTTCTTCTAAAACTTCAACATTTTCTATTTGGTGTATAAAAATTAGATCTAAATCAGTAGCAGTAATAGTTAATTTATTGCTTTGCACATCAAGTAAAATATTTGATAATATTGGAAGCGTACTTCTTTTTTCAATTACTCCCTGACAATAGTTCAATGCTTGTTGTAATTCTTGTTGATTGATATTAAATTTCATCTTCTTTGTTATTATATAAAATCTGATTTTTAAGTTTGTTGATATTATCAACCATCGATGGATCATTTTCTTTTATTTTTTCAATTGTTTTTACAGAATGTATTATTGTAGTGTGATCTCTATTTGAAAATTCTCTTCCAATTTCAGGAAGTGATTTTGACGTTAAGATTTTCGTTAAATAAATGGCAATCTGTCTAGGTCTAACCAAATATCTTGATCTTCGTGATGATAGCATTTCATTTTTACTTATTTTAAAATATTTACAAACCAAAGTTTGGATTAAATCGATTGTAACTTTGTTTTCTGTGAGATTTAGTAAGTCTTTTAAAATAACTTTTGTTTCAGCTATATTCGGAATTTTATTATAAATCCTAGTAAAAGAAACTATCCTGTTTATTGCACCTGTAAGCTCTCTTATACTTGTTGAGATTTCAGTACTAATAAAATCTTGAATTTCTTTTGAAACTTTAAGTTTATCAGAATATAAGCTGCATAATTCTTCAATTTTTTTTTCTACAATTTTTTTTCTTAAATCATAATCTGGTTTCTGAATATCAACAACTAAACCACCAGAAAATCTAGATTTAATCCTTTCCTGAATACGAGACAACTTATTTGGGGCTCTATCAGCTGAGAGAATTATTTGTGATCCTTTTTCGAGTAATGCATTAAAAGTGTGAAAAAACTCCTCCTGCATTGCTTCTTTTCCATTCATAAACTGTATATCATCAATTAATAAGACATCGGTATTTCTAAAATAATCTTTGAATTTAACCATTTCGTTTGATTTTATTGATTTTACAAATTGGTACATAAATCGCTCTGCAGAAATGAACATAACTTTATTATTTCTTTTTAATTCAAAACCGATTGAATTTAATAAATGTGTTTTTCCCATTCCTACACCGCCATAAATATAGAGTGGATTATAATGAGAAATATTTTCTGCGACCTTTAAGGAAGCCTCATAAGCTAGCTTATTGCTTGATCCAACAATAAAATTTTCAAATCTTTTATTAGGATCTATACGATTATATTGAAGGTACGAGTCTTTTAAAAAAGAAATATTTTTTATATTTTCCTTTTTATTAAATTCTCTAATATTTATCTCTTTAGTATTAATTTTTTCATCAATCTTAAATTCTATTCTTATTAAGTCTTTTTTATGATTTTTTATTAACTGTAATATTTGATCTAGATACCTTGAGGTAATCCAGTCTCTTATAAACCTTGTTGGTACAGATAATATTAAATAATTATTTAATTCTTCTACAAAATTTATTTTTTTTAGCCAACTTTCATAAATATCTTTTCCTAACTTATCTCGCATTTCATTTTGAATCAAATTCCAATCTAGCTCAGAGGTGTTTAGTTTTTTATTTTTATAAGAATTATTCATTTATAGGGGACGCTCGAGATAAACCTTTAATGAAATTTTTTGCAACAAATAAATCATGATAATAAAAAAAAAATAAAATCTATGATTGTGCATTATTTTTTTTTTTAAAAATTCTTTGACAAATTATTTTTTTGTGTATCAAAAAAAAAATAAAATTTATGATTGAAAAAAAATAAACTAAAATTTACTAAGTCTAAATATTGATAATAACCTTTTATGATTCATATATAATGCGTATGCTTTCGGTTGAATCAACTAGGGGTATTATAAATTATATTGATGCAATCTTTTTTGTAATTCTTGAGACGTTTCTTGAGGCGTTTTGTTTTTTTATAATTCCTGTTTTTGCAACCTTCATAAGTTCAGAATTCAACTTAGGTAAGAAGTTTAAAGCATCTGATTTCTTTTTATTTTCAATCAGTAAGTTCATTTTCTTAAGTGCATTCTTATACCTGCTTTTTCTCGCTTTATTAACAGATGTCTGTTTTGTTATTCTACGAATTCTTTTGATTGCTGATTTAGTATTTGCCATATGCGCAGGGGTATAACTGTAGAATTTATATTGGTCAATCAAATAATTAATTATTTTTGACAATTATTGCAATAGAAAGAGGACCTGTTAGAAATATTTTTCTTTTTTATAAACCCAGTACATAAGTTTCTTTTACAAGCTAAACCCTGTCTTTGATAAACATTAAAATTTTTTTGAAAATTTCCTTCTTTACCCAAAATATTTTTAAAATCTCTTATGCTTGAACCACCCTTATCTATTGCTTCAGAAAGAACTTTTTTAGAATTTTTAATGATTTCTTTACACTCTATTTGATTAATTAGTTTAGCTTTTTTATTAGGATTTATCTTACTCAAAAATAAAATTTCACTCGCGTAAATATTACCTATTCCTGAAACAAAATTTTGATCTAATAGAAAATTTTTAATTTTTTTTTCTTTTTTATTAAAAAAATGCATAAGATAATTTTCATTAAATTTTGAATCAAATGGTTCAGGACCAAGATGACTAAATCTTTTAGTTAATAATTTTTCATCTTCTATAATTTGAAAAAAACCAAATCTTCGCGGATCATTATAAACAACTTTAAAATTTTCGAATATAATCTCTAAATGATTATGTTTTTTTGGCAATAACGGTGAACTATAAAAACTTGTATTAGTAAAAAATTTTTTTTTTTTATTTTCAATTATGTGGATTGTTCCAGACATTCCGAGATGTAATACACAATAGCTTTTATTTGATAAATATAAAATTAAGTATTTTGAAATTCTTTTTACTTTTTTTATCTTTTGATTTTTCAAAAAAGTTGCAAAATTTGATGGTACCTTATACCTTAAATTTCTATTTCTAATTATTACTTTTATTACCTTTTTTTGTTTAATCTTTTTGTCTAGCGACCGTCTTACTATTTCTACTTCTGGTAATTCTGGCATTTAATACTATATTCAATATATAATTTAATTTTATGCAACAATATCTACAAAATAAAAAAGGACTAGTACAAAATGTCTTTAATCGAGTTTATGGTCGATATGATTTAATGAATGATTTAATGTCACTTGGAGCTCATCGGTTATGGAAGAAAAATTTGATAAATATGATGAATTCTTCTGGAAATCAAAAATTAATAGACGTAGCATGTGGAACAGGCGATATAGCAAAACTTTTTTTAAGTTATGTAAATAATTCCTCAGAAATTACATGTGTAGATCCAAACCATGGGATGATAAAAAAAGGCAAAGAAAAATTGAAAGAGTATAAGCAACTAAAGTGGATTATTTCAAGTGCAGAAAATCTTCCAATTCCAAAAGAAATATTTGATTTTTATACAATAAGTTTTGGATTGAGGAATACTAAAGATTTGAAAAAAACATTATCAGAAGCCTACAGAGTGCTCAAACCGGGTGGCCGTTTTCTGTGTCTAGAATTTTCTAAAATAGATAATTCTGGTTTAAATTTTATATATAAAAATTACTCTAAACTTATTCCATCTATTGGAAAATTAGTTGTAGGAGAAAAGGAACCCTATGAATATCTTGTTAAAAGTATAGAAAATTTTCTTAATCAAGACGAATTAATTTCATTAATGATAGATAAAGGTTTTAAAAAATGTGCTTATAGAAATTTATCTGGTGGGATAGTTTCAATACATAGTGGATGGAAAATTTAATGCTAGGAAAAATAATTATCTTATTTAAACTTGCTAGAAAAGTTGCGATGTCAGATATTTTAAATATTACATCAAAGTTTAAAGAACCTCCTTTAATTATAAAAATTTTATTTAAGATTCTATCATTTTCATTTTCTTCTAAAAAAAATTTGCACACGAACAAAGATGAGGGGGAAAGATTATCTGATTCACTAGAGTCTATGGGCACAACGTTTATTAAGCTTGGTCAATTTTTGGCAACTAGACCGGATATTATTGGTGAAGAGCTCTCAAAAAAACTTGAAAATCTTCAAGATAGACTGCCTCCTTTTTCGCTTCATCAGGCAAAACAGATAATTAAAAAAGACTTAGGCGAAAAGACTTATGAATCGATAATTAACCTAAGCGAGCCTGTAGCTGCTGCATCAATAGCTCAAGTACATAAAGCACAAATCAATGATAATGGAACGATTAAAGATGTTGCTATAAAAATTTTGAGACCAAATATAAAAAAAATATTTAATGAAGAAATAGATGCGATGATGCTTTTTGCTTTTTTGGTTGAGTCAACAATTAAGAAAACAAAAAGACTAAAGCTAGTTGAGGTAGTTTTTTTACTTAAAGAAATCACAAATCTAGAAATGGATTTAAGATTTGAGGCAGCTGCAGCAAATGAATATGCAGAAAATACTAAAAATGACATAGGATTTCTTGTTCCTCAAATTTATTGGAACTTTACAAATGAAAATGTAATGACATTAGACTGGGTCGATGGTGTTTCAATTAGAGAAACAGAAGAACTTAAAAAGAGAAATTTAAATACTGAAAAAATTGCAGAAAATATTATTCAAAATTTTTTAAGACATGCTGTTAGAGATGGTTTTTTTCACGCAGATATGCACCAAGGAAATATATTTATTGATAATAATGGCCAAATTGTTCCCATTGATTTTGGGATAATGGGCAGGCTTGATAAAATGAGTAAAAGATTTCTTGCTGAGATATTATTTGGTTTTATACAAAGAGACTATAGAAAAGTTGCTGAGGTACATTTAGTTGCAGGCTTAGTACCTAAAAATGTTCCTATTGATGATCTTGCCCAAGCTCTGAGGTCGATCGGAGAACCAATTTTTGGACAAGCTGTAAAAGATATTTCAGGAGGTAAATTACTTAAACAATTATTCGATGTTACAGAAAAATTTAATATGCAGACGCAACCTCAACTTCTTATGTTACAAAAAACTATGGTAGTTGTAGAAGGGGTCGCAAGAAAACTTAATCCAAATACAAATATTTGGACAACCTCAAAACCAGTTCTTGAAAGTTGGTTAAAAGAAACTAAAAATCCGATGACTACTATAAATGAAACAGTTCAAAATACTTCAGAGGTTATTAAAAGATTACCTGAATTCCCAGAGATAATGGATAAAGCTAATCAAGCTCTTACTTTTTTGGCTAGTGGACAAATTCCTCAAAACTCTAATTCATATACAGCTTTAAATACTAAGAAATCAGAAATGACTACTTTTAGAAATCAGTCTATTATTAGTTTATTAGTCCTTGTAATTTTAGGACTATTAGTATTTTAATTCTGATCATGACAGTTTTACCAAATAAAAAAATTCTATTCATAATTTGTGGCGGAATTTCTGCTTATAAAAGTTTAGAGACAATTAGGTTATTTAAAAAAGCAAATTTTGAAATAAAAACTATTTTAACAAAAAGTGCTAAAGAATTTGTGACTCCTTTATCAATTGCTTCCTTATCAAAAGGAAAAGTATATGAAGATCTTTTCAGTGTTGAAAATGAAAATGAAATGGATCACATTAGCTTGTCTAGGTGGGCTGATGTAATCGTTGTCGTACCAGCTACAGCAAACACTATTGCAAAACTCAGCCAAGGTTCTTCAGAGGATTTAGCATCAACTGTAATTTTAGCGTCTAATAAACAGATATTTCTGGTCCCCGCAATGAATGTTAGAATGTGGAAACACAAATCAACAGAAGATAATTTAAGGAAACTTAAAAGTTTTGGTTATAAAATCATTGGTCCAGTTATTGGCGACATGGCTTGTGGTGAATATGGAGAGGGTAAAATGTCAGATCCAACAATTATTTTTAATGAATTAAATAATTTCTTTTTAAATCAAAATAAATATAAAAAAATTAAAGCACTAGTAACTGCCGGTCCCACTAAAGAATATATTGACCCTATTAGATTTATATCAAATAAATCTAGCGGTAAACAAGGTTATGAAATTGCAAAATCATTGTCAAACAGAGGCTTTGAGACAACATTAATTACTGGACCTACTAATTTAAATATTGATGAAGAAATAAATTTAATAAAAGTAGAAACTGCTGAAGAAATGTTTAAAGCAACACAAGAAAGTTTACCTGTAGATATAGCTGTATTTTCTGCAGCAGTAGCTGATTTTAAAATTAATAAAAAATTTACAAATAAGATAAAAAAACAAGATAAATTAATTCTTAATTTAGAAAAAAATATTGATATATTAAATTATGTTTCAAATCATAATTCCTTGAGACCGAAGTTAGTTATAGGTTTTGCTGCTGAAACTAATGATATTGAAAAAAATGCAATTTCAAAATTAGAAATTAAAAATTGTGATTGGATAATATCGAACGATGTTTCAAAAAAAGATAGTGGTTTGGAAACTGATTATAATGAAGTAGTCATCTATTATAAAGATCTCAAAAATAAAAAAGAAAAACTTTCATTTAAAAAAAAATCAGAAATATCAGAAGAAATTGTTGATAGGATAATCAATCAAATTAATTAATGGTTAAAGTACTGATTAAAAAATTAGATCCAGCTGTCGAACTTCCTGCCTACAAAACCTTTGGTGCTTCAGGAATGGATTTAATTGCATTCATAAAGGATCCAATAAACATTAAACCAAAAACATCTTATTTAGTTCCTACTGGATTATCAGTTGCTTTTTCTGAAGAATACGAGATACAAATAAGACCCAGGTCAGGTTTAGCTGCCAAAAAAAACATCAGTGTCTTAAATACACCTGGGACAATTGATAGTGATTATAGGGGAGAAATTAAGGTAATTATTTTTAATCATAGCGAAGAAAATTTTACTATAAATAATGGTGATAGAATTGCTCAAATGGTTTTAACACCTATTGTAAAAATGGAATTAGAGGAAACTAAAAATTTACCAAAAACAATAAGGGGAGAGGGTGGTTTTGGTTCAACAGGAAAATGAAAGTCAATCTGAACAAATCTCAAATCGAAAGATTTTCAAGACAACTAGTTTTAAAAAATATAGGTGCTAATGGCCAAAAAAAAATTTTATCCACTAAGATTTTGATTGTTGGTGTTGGAGGGCTAGGATGCCCAGCTGCAGAAAGTCTGGTAAGAGCTGGTGTTGGAACGATTGGTCTTATAGATAATGATATTGTTAATCTCTCAAATATTCATAGACAAAGCTTATTTAGTTCCAAAGATATAAAAAAATCAAAGGTTAGCGTAGCAGCAAAGAAACTCAGGGAAATAAATCCATTTACAAAAATTAAGACTTACAAGTCAAGACTTACCAAAAATAATATCAAAAATATAATTAAAAATTATGAAATTATAATTGATGGTTCTGATAATTTTAAAACTAAATTTCTAATTAACGATTACTGTATCAAATTTAAAAAAAAATTGATTACTGGAGCAATAAGTAAATTTGATGGACATGTATTTACATTTGATTTCAGAGATAAAAAAACAGCATCTTTAAAGAACTTTTATCAAGAAAAAAAAATTAGTGATGATATTCTTAATTGTGAATTTGATGGAGTGCTTGGTACAACTGCTGCAATTGTAGGGACAACGCAAGCTAATGAAGCTTTAAAAATGATCATGGAAATTGGTCAAAATTTGAAAAATCAAATATTGATTATAGATCTTTTAAACCTAAATTTTAGAAAGGTTAAGTTTAAGAAAAAATAGCACAAAAATAAATAATGAAAAAAATTAACATTTTAGTTTTTATCTTGGTTTTTATTCCATTACATGTTTTGTCAGGAGAAACTTTTCTTTCATTAAAAAAAGATAAAGTAAATGTTAGATATGGACCAAGTTTCGAGTCTCCAATTAAGTTTGTTTACAAAAAAGTCAATTTACCAATTAAACAAATTGATAAAAAAGAAAATTGGAGGAGAATTATAGATTTAAAAAACAATAGTGGATGGATACATCAGTCACAACTTAAAACAAGTAATTCTATAATACCTTTAAAAGATAAAATTTTATTTAAAAAGCCATCAAATTTTTCAAAACCAATTGCAAAAATTAAAAACGGAAGAGTATTAATTGTTCAAAAATGTGAAAAAAATTGGTGTAAAATAAAAACTGGGAAATACAGAGGTTGGATTAGAATAGATAATGTCTGGGGTTCAATTATACAAGATTAGAAATTTACTTTTTAAATGGACTTTCTAATACACAAGCTACTAAATGAATTCTTGCTTGTTCACCACCATTAAAAAAATTGTGATACTTTGTGTTGTTTGTTATCCAAACTTTACCATCTGCTGGCAAATGTTTAGCAACGTTCTCGATTACCATCGAGCATCCTTTGTTTGTTATTATTGGCACATGTAGTCTACATTCAGGATCTTTATGCCAACTTAAAGTAGATCTTGGCTCTTTTAATAAAAGTCTAACTCTTCCTAACTTAAATCTCTTACTTAATACTTTATAAACTTCTGCAAAATATGTATTTTCAAATTCAGGAATTAATTGTGTATATTTAGACTCATCAATATCAACATCTCTTGAGACTTCTTTTCCAGTTTCGTCTGCAATTGTCCAATATTTTCCTCTAATATTACTTCCCTCGATTGAACTCTTATCGTTAGGAATTTGGTTTAATGGAATTGCGCCGAAGTGAGTAACACCTGGTGAGTTAAATTTTTTCAATTTCAGAATTTTATCTAAATCATCTTTTAACTTTGAAATGTCAAAATTTAAATTTGGAACCTCATAAAAATCCTCAAAATTTGTTGTTGCCATATAATTTTATCTTTTTTTCAAATTTAATTTAATTTCAAATCAAATCGATCAGAATTCATAACTTTTACCCATGCAGCTACAAAATCGTTAAGAAATTTCTCACTTGAGTCCTCACAAGCATAAACTTCTGCGAGAGCTCTTAATTGAGAATTTGAACCAAAAATCAAATCAACTCTTGTTGCTTTCCATTTAGTTTTTTTAGTTTTTCTATCTTTTCCTATAAATGTTTGTTCAGATTTATTTTCCTCTTTCCATGTAGTATTCATGTCTAATAAATTTACGAAGTAATCATTAGTAAGAGTGCCGGGTTTATTTGTAAAAACACCATAATTTGAACCATCATAGTTAGTATTTAAGACCCTCATACCACCAATAAGTGCTGTCATTTCTGGTGCAGTTAGACCCATTAGTTGTGATTTATCAACCAACTTTTCTTCTGCTGAAACATTTGAGGCTCCTCCATTAAGATAATTTCTAAAACCATCAGCCTGAGGCTCAAGAAGACCAAAAGAATGAATATCAGTCTGATCTTGTCTTGCATCTCCTCTACCTGCTGTAAATGGGACATTAACTTTATAACCTGCTTTTTTAGCAGCCATCTCAATACCAACACTACCCGCCAAGACAATTAAGTCTGCCATTGAAACACTTTTCTTCTTAGTGTCAAATTGATTTTTAATCTTATTTAAAGCTTTAATCACAATTGTTAATTTCTTTGGATTATTTACCATCCAATTTTTTTGTGGTTCTAACATTATTCTTGCACCGTTAGCACCACCTCTTTTATCTGATCCTCTAAAAGTTGATGCTGATGCCCATGCAGTAGAAACTAAATCTGAAATCGATATTTTTGATTTAAAGATTTTATTTTTTAAATCTTTTATATCTTTAGATTTAAGTTTATATTTTGGTTTATCGATTGGATCTTGCCAAATTAATTGTTCTTTCGGAACTTCATTGCCTAAGTAGCAAACTCTTGGACCCATATCTCTGTGAGTTAATTTAAACCATGCTCTAGCAAATGCATCATGAAACTCTCTTGGATTTTGATGAAAATGCTTTGTAATTGGTCCATAACTTGGGTCAACCTTCATTGATATGTCTGTTGTTTGCATCATTGGTGGATGAAGCACGCCTTTTTGATGTGCATCAGGAACCATTTTAATTTTTTGACCATTTTTCTTTGGAGTCCATTGATGAGCTCCAGCTGGACTTTTTGTTAGCTCCCAATCATGTCCGTATAAACAATCTAAGTAACCCATATCCCATTTAATAGGATTTTGAGTCCAAGCTCCCTCGATACCACTACTTATTGTATCAACACCTTTTCCAGATTTATATCCACTGTTCCATCCAGTCGATTGATCTTGGAGTCTTGAAGCTTCTGGATCTGGACCTTTGAAAGATTCTGATGCTGCCCCGTGAGATTTTCCAAAAGTATGTCCTCCAGCTACTAAAGCTGCTGTCTCATAATCGTTCATAGCCATTCTTCCAAATGTCTCTCTGATGTCGTGTGCTGCTAGTAATGGATCTGGATTTGCGTCGGGACCTTGTGGATTTACATAAATTAAACCCATGTGGGAAGCTCCTAACGGCTGCTCTAAATCTCTTTTTCCACTGTATCTCTCCACGCCTAGCATTTCCTTCTCTGAACCCCAATAAATATCATCCTCTGGTTCCCAGATATCAGTTCTACCTGCACCAAAACCAAAAGTTTTAAAACCCATAGATTCTAATGCTACGTTTCCGACTAATATAAATAAATCAGCCCATGAAATCTTTCTTCCATACTTTTTTTTGATTGGCCATAAAAGTAATCTTGCTTTATCTAAATTCACATTATCTGGCCAAGAATTGAGTGGTGCAAATCTTTGATTACCAGTACCGGCACCACCTCTACCATCGCCAGTTCTGTAAGTTCCTGCAGCGTGCCAAGCTAATCGGATAAATAAAGGACCATAATGTCCATAGTCTGCAGGCCACCATTCTTGTGAGTCTGTCATTAATTTTTTTAGATCTTTTTTCAGCGAATTGTAATTAAGTTTTTTAAATTCTTTTGCATAATTAAATTTTTTATCCATGGGATTAGATAAATTAGAATGCTGACTAAGAATTTTAAGATTTAAACTATTTGGCCAAAAATCTCTTACAGTCTGACCTCTTCCTGCAGAAAATTTTGCAGGTGTTCCTGCTCCAGTGAATGGACATTTATTTAATTCTCTAGTTTTAAAAGACTTATCTTTTAGATATTCTGTGCTCATTTAGTTTAGTTCCCCACGTTTGTGTAATTTTAGTCTTGTTTATAATGATTCTAAACAAGTGTCAATTGGTTAATAATGACGCTGAATTAATTAATAACTTAATCCTCAAGTTTTATTAGAACCTCAACAGACTTAATTTTTTTTCCATTAATTTTTCTTTTAATGTTTATAGGTCCTACATCAGAATTTTCTAAATCAATAAGCTTTTCATTTTTTAAATCATAAAAATGATGGTGATCCGTTACGTTGGTGTCAAAATAAGTTTGATTTGAATTTATTGGTATCTGTTTTAAATATCCTTTTTTTTCAAAAGCATGAACCGTATTGTAGACTGTCGCTAAAGATATTTTATTATCTATTTTATCTTTAATTTTTTGTTCTAACTCATTTATTGTGAAATGAAATGTTTTTTCAGTATTAAATAATACCTCGCATATTTGAAGTCTCTGTTTAGTGGGTCTTAATCCAGAATTTCTTAATTTATCTATATATTTCACTTTTTTAACAAATTGTTAGTTATAATTATTCTAAACTAAATTATAATTATATTATATATTACTAAAATCAAGTAAATAAGGGTACTTAAGTTTATGAAAAAAAACTCTTACTCATATGATGAACTTATAGATTGTGGTGAAGGTAAACTTTTTGGACCAGGAAATGCCAAATTACCACTCCCTCCAATGCTCATGTTTGACAGAATAACAGAAATTAATGATAATAAAGGAGCATTTAAAAAAGGTTCTTTAAAAGCTGAATTAGATATAAAAAAAAATCTATGGTTTTTTGATTGTCATTTTAGAGAAGATCCTGTGATGCCAGGTTGTTTAGGTCTTGATGCTATGTGGCAATTAGTAGGTTTTTATTTGGGATGGATTGGAAACCCTGGAAAGGGAAGAGCATTAGGTGTTGGAACTGTAAAATTTACTGGTGAAGTCTTACAAGATGTAAAACTAGTAAAATATGAAATTGATATGAAAAAAATTATGTCACCTGGAGGAACAACTGTAGGTCTTGCAAATGGAGTGGTTTTAGCAGACAATAAAAAAATTTATTCAGCTGACAGTTTAAAAGTAGGATTGTTTAAATAATGCGAAGAGTTGTAATTACTGGATTAGGAATAGTTTCTTGTTTAGGGAATAATCAAAAAGAAGTATACGAGTCACTTGTAAATTCTAAATCAGGAATATCTTTTGCAGAAGAATACAAAGAACATAATCTTAAAAGCCAGGTTCACGGTAAACCAGATATAAAACTTGAAGACCATATTGATAGAAAAACGATACGATTTATGGGATCTGGATCTGCTTACAATTTTATTGCAATGAGTGAAGCTATCAAAGATTCTGGTTTAGAAGAAAAAGATGTTAGCAATTTTAAAACAGGCATAGTAATGGGATCGGGTGGCCCTTCGATCGAAAATGTTATTTTGGCAGCAGATAAAACTAGAGCTAAAACACCAAAATTAATGGGACCTTTTATTGTTCCTAGAACAATGGCTAGTACAGCTTCTGCAACATTAGCTGTTCCTTTTAAGATAAAAGGTACAAATTATACAATGAGTTCTGCTTGTGCTACTAGCGGACATTGTATTGGTAATTCTATGGAACTTATCCAAATGGGAAAACAAGATATTGTATTTGCAGGTGGTAGTGAAGAACTTCATTGGGCTATGACTGCGATGTTTGACGCAATGACAGCCTTATCATCAAAATATAATGAAACTCCCGAATTGGCCTCAAGAGCTTATGACAAAACTAGGGATGGTTTTGTAATTGCTGGTGGAGGAGGTGTGTTAGTTTTGGAGGAATACGAACACGCTAAAGCAAGAGGAGCTAAGATATATGCAGAGTTGACTGGTTATGGAGCAACTTCAGATGGTTATGATATGGTTGCACCATCAGGGGAAGGAGCTACAAGATGTATGAAAATGGCAATGGCAACAGCTAAAAATAAAATTGATTATATCAATACACATGGCACATCTACTCCAGTAGGTGATATAACCGAATTAAACGCTGTAAAAGAAACTTTTGGAACAGAAATTCCAAAAATTAGTTCAACTAAATCTCTTTCAGGACATCCGTTAGGGGCAGCCTCAGTTCATGAAGCTATTTATTGTTTAATAATGATGAAAAATAATTTCATTACTGGATCAGCAAATATCAATGAAATGGATGACGAAGCTAAAAAATTCCCAATTATTTCTAAAACAGAAAAAGGAGTAAAATTAAACACTGTTATGTCTAATAGTTTTGGTTTTGGAGGAACTAACGCAACTTTAATTTTTGAAAAAGTCTAATTATGAGTTTAATGAAAGGTAAAAAAGGATTAATCATGGGTGTAGCAAATGAGAGATCAATTGCCTGGGGTATTTCTCAAAAACTTGCTAAAGAAGGTGCTGAACTCGCATTCACTTATTTGGGAGATGCTTTAAAAAAAAGAGTAATTCCCCTTGCTGAAAAATTAAATTCTAAAATTACGTTTAGTTGTGATGTTGAAAAAAAAGAAGAAGTCAAAAAATTATTTGAGGATGTTAAATCTAAATGGGGTGAAATTGATTTCATAGTCCACGCAGTGGCATTCTCTGATAAATCAGAATTATCAGGTGAATATCTAAATACAACTAGAGAAAATTTTTTAAGAAGTATGCTAATTTCATGTTTCTCTTTTACTGAAGTTGCAAATGAAGCGTCTAAACTAATGAAAAATGGTGGAAGTATGTTAACTTTAACTTACGAGTCAACCAAAGCTATTCCAAATTATAATGTAATGGGAGTTTGTAAATCTGCACTGGAAGCAAGTGTCAAGTACCTTGCAAGAGACTTGGGTTCGAGAAATATAAGAGTAAATGCTATTAGCGCAGGACCAATTAAAACTTTGGCAGCTTCAGCAATTGGTGATGCTAAATTCTTATATAAATGGAATGAAGACCACTCTTTTTTAAAAAGAAACGTTGATATTAATGATGTTGGAAATTCAGCATTATACTTATTAAGTGAGCTTGCTAACGGTGTAACTGGTGAAATTCATTATGTTGATGCAGGGTACAATAAGGTTGGAATGCCAGATCCCAAAAATATTTCTTAAGATTTTTAAAAACAATAAATCAATTTCGATTTTTTTTTAGGTCTTTAAAAGAACTAATACCATCACAATATTTTGAAAATCTAATATTTTTTAAAGAAAAGTTTTTAATAAACTCATCTTTAAGTTTTAAATTTGTATTTTTAAGTTCTAGTATTTTTTTTTGTGAGAAAATTTGATTAAAATTTCCTAATATTAAATCACGATATTTTATATTGAAATCATATGTAATTCTTCCATACCTACATTGAAAATATTTTCGATTATACATAACCTTTAATTTAGGTAATACAATTTCGTCATATTTGTGATTTTTAATTAATAAATCATTAACTTTTTTGTTATCTATATTGTTTAAAACTAACTTTCTTCTAAAATCTATTTCTGTTTCTTTGATCTCTAAATTAAAGTTTTTATCATTTTCATAATTTCTAACTCTAACTTTTTTTCTTGGTAATAATCCTTCCTCACTGTCATTAAAATATTTTAAATGGGCAGTGTCGTAATAAGTTGAAATTATTTTTCTTTGGGGGTAGAGATATATCATTTGTAATTCTGATATAAGGTTTGTTAAATCATATTCAGAAACATCAAATTTTATCTCGTATCTCCTCATTAATTTCTAGATATAATGCTAAATTCATCATTATAGAATTCTTTGTTACATTTAATATTCGTAAAATTTATTTTTCCTCCACCAAATTCTTGTTTTTTCTTATATGCACTCAAACAAAATTTTGTAATATTCTTTCCAGATAAATTAAAAATATTTGCTATACTACTATCTTTAGAGACAAGTCCGTATTTAGAATCTAAAATTTTTATATTTTCAAAATCTCCTTTTGATTTTTCCCCTAATGATATACCTTTGTCATTACATTCTAAAAATTCTCCTTTTTTTACTTGGTAATTACCAAAAGATAAGTCTAAACAATCATTTCCGGCTTTTTTAATTTTAATATTTGAAATATTTAGATTAGAAAAATCAAAATCAACTGCATCAAACAATGAATTTTTTATTTCAATATTATTTATATCTCCCTCAGATTTTATAATATTTAAGGTATCTTCACAATGAAAGTTACTTGCATATATTTTAGTATTAGATAATTTTGCACTTATAATTGATGTACAGCCATTTAAATAATTTATATCATTTCCTGGTAGAAAATTTAAATTTGTAATATCCGTTTCATTTTCTAGAATAATTTCATGATCACTAAGATCTCCTGTTATAATTAATTTTGAGTCGAGACTCTGGAATTTTGCTATAATTTTTTTTGGTTCGATGTTTTCATCTATTTTTAATATATAAATAAATTGGTCATCAATATTAAAATAAATATTTTCTTTATCTTTATTAATATTAAGAAATCTAACTTTATTAAAATAATCTAAATTACCTAAGTTAATATTAGCCAATTTTATAGAATCCTTATTTTTTTTTAGCTTTTGACCCCTAGATAATATCTTATCATAATCATTTTTTGATAACTCCAAACAACCCAAAATATTATCATTTTTATACTTTAAAAAACATTTGTAAAAATTTTTATTGTACATTAACGAGTAACTATATCCGTGATTTTTATCTTTAACATTTAAAATGGTTTCATTATTATTGATAAAATCTTTTATATTTTCAGTTAATTCTAAAAAATTTTTACTAAATTCAATTTTTTCACTAATAAGATTTTCCTGAAATAGTTTTTCTTTTTTCTGCATTTCTTCATGTGCATGAAATATTTCAATTGCTATGCATTCCATTTTTTTTGATAGTTTTTTTTTACTTAAAACTTCATACTCATCTTTAAAATTTTCGAATTTAGAAATTAATTTACTTGAAATATTACAATTTTTTTTTTCTTCAAAAATAGGAAAATTTACATTGCCATCATAATAAAGAGGAATAAAAGTATTGGTATATGGTACATAGATATACCTTCTATTATGTTCTGGCAGTGCATGTTTAGCGTACTTCAACATCAAAAACTCAAAAAAACTATTATTATGAACTCTATTCTTAAAAGTATTCGAATTTGCTAAATATATTGCATTTGAAACAATTTCCTCAGCGTAATTTTTTTTTAAAAAATTTCTATTTTCTATTATGTATGAATTTTTTATTTTTTGACTATTGTAATATTTTAAAGATGCTTCGTCTTTGTTATAATTATACTCATCAATTTTTAATATTGGTAGTTCTTGAATATAATTTCTTTCAAGAAATTCTTTAGAAGCATCTTCTTGTAAAATTGCTTTATATATTTTTCCATTAAATTTCACACTAACATTAGATGAATAATAGCTTGGAAAACCTACATATCTTAAAATTGTAGTAAAAAAAATTTCATTATCATTATTTCTGGTTCTAGGTAAAAATAGTCTAAAGCGTCTCATACCAGAAACGCTGCTGTCATCAACAACCTTAACTTTTAAACTGGAAATTGGAGGCCTTAAATGGTCTTTCCAATTTCCCATCAGTCGAATTTTAGTTTGTATAAGATCTCTATTGTCGATAGTGAGTTCTGCTTTAAACCATTTTTTATATTTTTTTTTAATGTTATCTTTTCTTTTTGTATCGCCATCTACAAATGCTTGAAATAAGTTTTTGTTAAAACCACTGTTATCTTTTGGAGTAAGTTTAAAATAAAGTTCTTTAGGTATTGAATTTGCAAAATTTAAGTCTGCGTACACTAAAGAATTTGAAAAGCAGAAAAGGAAAAGGAGTGCTATTAAATTTTTTTTAATTTTTATAAATCTCATAGGACAAGAGTTTTTCCTCATTCTTTTTAATAAAATTTTCTAATCCAATAATATCTAAAAATTCGATTGTGCCACTTATTAAGTAGAAATCACCGTCCTTTTTAATTGACACATTAATACTTTTATTTTGAGAAATTAGTTCATTAATATTTTGATTATCATTTTTTATAGAAAAACTTAATGTAATTTTTGAAATATCTGAATTTTTTTTTCCCGAAAACTCTAAAAGATTATTTTTAAATATTGTGCTTAAAAGAGCTAAAATTAATAATGAAACTATAGTTAAGATTATGGTAACCATAGTGTCTACAGATGCAGTTATTCCAACAGTTAACAATAAAAAGTAAATAACTAATTCATAGCTAGACCTAACTGGTGTCCTGAAACGAATAATAGACAAAGCACCAATCATACCTAGACTTAAAGCAATATTAGATCCGATTATTAACGTAATTGTATAACCAATTATTGGCAATAATATTCCTAAATAAATATGAAACTTGTCCCTGAAATAAGTAAATCCATAAAAAGAATTAAAAAATATTATAGTAAAACCACTTATTGCACATACCAAATAGTTTAATAGAAATATTGCATAATTTATATCTCCGTAAGCAATTTTTTTATATATACTATATAAAACTTCTAACATTATTTGATTAACCTGAAGCCTGTTTAATTGAAAGTTTCACTTTACCTCTATCAAAACCAATTACTTTAACTTTTACTTCATCGCCTTCCTTAACAACGTCAGTAACTTTAGCAACTCTCTTATCCGCTAGTTCTGAAATATGAACTAGTCCATCTTGTTTACCTAAGAAATTTACAAATGCACCAAACTCCATAATTTTCATGACTTTACCTGAATAAATTTTATTTAATTCAGCTTTGGCAGTGATATCTTTAATCATCTGCATAGCAATGTTTCTAGAATCTTCATCTGGAGCAGCCACCGTTACAACCCCTTCATCATTCACATCTACTTTTGCACCTGATTTTTCAACTATTTCTCTTATCGTTGCTCCACCTTTTCCAATCACAGCAGCAATGTCTTTTTTATCGACATTAATTTTTTCCATTTTTGGAGTGTGTTTTCCAACATTTGCTCTTGAAGCTGATAAAGCTTTATTCATTTCACCTAAGATATGAACTCTTCCGTCTTTAGCTTGACTTAAAGCTTGCTCCATAATTTCAAATGTAATACCAGTAATTTTAATATCCATTTGAAGTGAAGTAATTCCATCTTTAGTTCCAGCCACTTTAAAGTCCATATCACCTAAGTGGTCCTCATCACCTAATATATCTGATAGGACACTAAAATCATTACCTTCTTTAATTAATCCCATTGCAATACCTGCAACTGGTTCTTTAATTGGCACACCAGCATCCATTAGTGCTAATGATGTTCCACAAACAGTTGCCATTGAAGATGAGCCGTTAGACTCTGTAATCTCTGAAACTACCCTAAAAGTATAAGGAAAAGCTTCTTTTGACGGTAATGAAGAATGAATGGCTCTCCAAGCTAGTTTACCATGTCCTATTTCTCTTCTACCAGTGCCTATCCTTCCAGTTTCTCCAACTGAAAAAGGAGGAAAATTATAGTGAAGCATGAATCTTTCTCGTTGCAAACCATCTAAACTTTCAATTCTTTGTTCATCATCTGATGTACCTAAAGTAGCTGTTACAATTGCTTGTGTTTCTCCTCTAGTAAATAAGGCAGAACCATGAGTTCTAGGTAAAATACCAACCTCACATGAGATAGGTCTTACATCAGATAACCCTCTTCCATCAATTCTATTTTTATTTTTAAGGATATCAGTTCTGACAATAGATTTTTCAAGACTTTTTAACTGACTATTAACATCAAGATCAGTGTAATTTTCGTCTTCCTCATAAAGTTTTTTAGCTTTATCAGTAATCTCTGAAATTTGGTTTGATCTATCTTGTTTGTCTCTTGTCGCAAAAGCTTTTTTAAGATCTTCTGTAAAAGTTTTTTCAAGTTTTTTCTTTACCTCAGATAGATCTTTTTTTTCAATAGTCCACTCAGGTTTTTTACATTCTTTTGCAAGTTCTTCAATCATTTTGATTACAGGTACAAAGCCTTCATGACCAAATTTAACTGCATTTAACATTTCTTCCTCAGTTAAACCATTTGCTTCAGATTCCACCATAAGCACAGCATCTTTTGTCCCAGCTACAACTAAATCTAATTTGGATTTTTCTAAATCTGCTTTGGAGGGATTTAAAACATATTTTCCATCAATATATCCAACTCTAGAGGCACCGACTGGACCCATAAATGGCATTCCTGATATAGCCAATGCTGCAGATGAAGCTGTAATAGATAAAATATCTGCTTCATTTTCTTTGTCATAAGAGATTACCGTCGGTAACAGCTGAACTTCATTTTTAAATTCATCAGGAAACAAAGGTCTGATTGGTCTATCAATTAATCTAGAGATTAATGTTTCACTCTCAGTAGGTCTTGCTTCTCTTTTGAAATATCCACCTGGGATTTTTCCAGCTGCATAATATTTTTCTTGGTAATTTACAGATAATGGAAAGTAATCCACATCAGGATTTACTTTTTTTGCTCCAACTACTGTTGCTAAAACAACTGTTTCTCCACATGTTGCGATTATTGCACCGTCTGATTGTCTTGCTACTTTACCTGTTTCTAAACTTATCTTCTTTCCTGCTACTTCAATTTCCTTCTTATATACTTTAAACATTTCATTTCCATTTCTTTTCGTTCGTTTCGTTCCATCATTTTCTATCTATTTTGACTTCTATTTTCTTAAATTCAATTTCGATAGTACATTCTTGTAAGAATTAATCTTATTTTTTTTTAAGTATTCCAACAATTTTTTTCTTCTATTTACAGCTCTCAACAAACCCACTGACGAGTGTTTATCTTTCTTAAATTGTTTGATGTGTTTAGAGAGAGTTTCAATTTTACTTGTTAGCAAAGCGATCTGTATCTCTGATGATCCAGTATCTTTATCATGAATTGCTAACTCATTTCCTTTTTTACTCATACTTTTTTTTCCTATTTATTTGTTTGTTTAATTAAATTTTCTATCTTTTCAGCATATTCAAAAGACTCATCTTTTCTAAAAATTAATTTTGGTAAAAATTTCAAAGCTACTTTTTGAGAAAGAATTTTCCTTATAAGAAAAGAGTATTGTTTCAACACATAAATTATTTCCTCCGCGTTCTTTCCTCCTAAAGGAAGGACATAAGCTTTGGCAATTTTTAAATCCTGACTCATTTTTACTTCTGTAACCGTTATAGTATTAGTTTCTAAGTTCGGCACCTTAGCCTCATTTCTAATAAAAATCATGCTTAAAGACTGCTTAATCATTTCTCCAACTCTTAGCTGTCTTTGAGAAACTGGTTTTCCTATTCTATCAACCATTAAATAGACCTTTCTGTAGAAGTTTTGCTAAAAGCCTCTATTGTGTCATTTTTTTGGAAATCCATATAATCTTTGATGGTTATCCCACATTCTTGACCATTACTCACTTGTTTTACTTGATTTTTTTCTCTAAATAAAGATCCAACTTTTCCAGTATAAATTATTGTTCCATCTCTAATAATTCTTACCTCGGACACACTGGTTATTTCACCCTCTGTAACTTTAGATCCTGCAACTTTCCCGGCGCCAGAGACCTTAAAAATTTCTAAAATTTGGGCTGTACCAATGATTGTTTCTTTTACATCCGGAGATAATAGACCTGACATTCTTTTTTTTATATAATCTAATAATTCATAAATAATATTAAATGAAGAAATCTTAATGTCTTCATTTTCTGCGAGTTTTTTTGCTTCTTTGCTTGGTTTAACGTTAAAAGCAATTAATACTGCATTTGAAGCTTTTGCTAATGTTACATCTGTTTCTGTAACCATACCAATGTCAGATAAAATAATTTTTGGCTTAACTTCATCATGTTTAATTTGTCTTATAGCATTTTTAATAGCCTCTGAAGATCCATGAACATCAGATTTAATAATCAAATTTAATTCTTCAGTAGACTTATTAGTAAATGCAGATTCTTGAGTTGCGAATGTAAGAGGATTTTTACCCTCTTTTATCTCTTGGGCTCTATTTTCACTTAATGTTTTTGCCTCTTTTTCATTATCTAAAACAATAAAATCATCTCCAGATTTTGCAGCACCATTTATTCCTAAAATTTCTACTGGAGTTGATGGCATTGCATGACTAATGTTCATTCCATTATCATTAATTATCGCTCTTACTTTTCCCCATCTTGATCCACTTACAAAAAAATCACCTTTCTTTAAAGTTCCCGTAGTCACTATAATTGTTGCAACTGGTCCTCTACCAATATCAATCTTGGATTCCAAAACAATACCTGTAGCTTTTGACTCAAAATTCGTTTTCAAATCCAAGATTTCAGCTTGTAGAATTATAGCTTCAATTAGTTTATCAAGATTTAATTTTGTCTTTGCTGATATTTCAACCATTAGAGTATCTCCTGATAAATCCTCAGCTATCAATTCATGTTCTAATAATTGATTTTTGACTTTTTGTGGATCAGCATCAGGTAAATCACATTTATTTATAGCTACTACAATCGGTACATTAGCAGCTTTTGCGTGTTTGATTGACTCTACAGTCTGAGGTTTTACACCATCATCAGCTGCAACAACTAATACAACTACATCAGTAAGTTTAGAACCCCTAGCTCTCATTTCAGTAAAAGCAGCATGACCCGGTGTATCAATAAATGTTAATCTATTTGACTGACTCTCAATTTGGTATGCACCTATATGTTGTGTTATTCCACCAAACTCACCAGATACAACATTTGCACTTCTTAGAACATCTAATACAGAAGTTTTACCATGATCAACATGTCCCATCACTGTTACAATCGGTGGTCTATTTTTTAAATTTTCTGATCGAGACTCTTTTATCTTTTTAATAATTTCCTCTGCTTTTTCCTCACGAATAGGATTATGACCAAACTCTTTCACTAAATACTCAGCAGTATCTGCAGCCAAGGTTTGGTTTATTGTCACGGTAACTCCCATTCCAAACAAAAACTTTATAACACTAGATGATTGTTCAGCCATTCTATTTGCTAGCTCTCTTACTGTAATTGCTTCAGGTATATTTACATCTCTCTTAATAGGTTTTAAATTTTCTTGATCAGCCTCTTTATTTGTGTTTTTTAATTCTTTTTGCCTTGCTCGTTTAACAGATGCCAAACTTCTCTCTCTTGTTTCGATCTCATCACTTAAAGCTCTCGACACAGTAAGTTTTTTTTGTCTTTTTTCTGTTCCTAATTTTTGTTTTTTATCTCCATCTATATTAATTTTAAGTTTTTTTGTTGCTCTTTGCTCTGCAAGTTTTCTTTTTTCAAAATCAGATACAGTAGGAAATGTTTTTTGTGGAAAATTACCTTTTAAATTGGATCCATATTTATTATTTGCTACAAAAGATTTATTTGTAGACTTGTTTGGGAGTCCACTTTTACCAGAATATCTCGATGATTGTTTTTCTATTATTACAGTTTTTGTTCCTTGAGATTTTGAAGTATCTATGTTTTTAAAAGATTTTTTGGAGCTGCCGGAAATAGTTAATTTTGTTTTTTTTTTTTCCATTTTTCATCCTTTAATCTTTATAAATAATGTTTCTTGCTGACATAATTAAATCATCTGCTTCTGTTTTTGATAACGCAAAATCTTCTAGAAAACCTTGTATCTTAATTCTTTCTCCCTTAACAACATCGTATCCACCAGTTAATTCATCTGATGCTAAATCAGCAAAATCAGAGAGATTAAGTATCTTTTGTTCCCCTAAAGTAACTAACATGCCTGGAGTTAAACCTTTCAAGTTTATTAGATCATCTGCGAGCCCCAGATCTTTTATTCTCTGAGAGATATCTTGTTGATCTTTTTCATAAAATTCCTTCGCCCTTTCTATTAAAGCCAAGGCAGTTTCTTCCTCAATACCTTCAATTTTTGTTAAATTTTCTGGTTGGCTATCTTTAATATCGTCTATAGTTGAAAAACCTTCAGCAACTAACAACTGTCCGAGTGTCTCGTCTAATTCTAAATTTTTAACAAAGTTGTCTGTTTTTTCTTTAAATTCCAATTGTCTTCTTTCTGAGTCTTCTTGATCAGTCATTATGTTAATCTCGTAATTTATCAATTTTGTGGCTAATCTAACATTTTGACCTCTTCTACCTATTGCTTTACTTAAGTTTTCTTCTGAAAGTATAACATCCAGTTTTTTTCTATCTGAATCTACATTTACTCTTTGAACTTCTGCTGGTGATAAAGCGTTTGAAACTAGTATTGCCGGGTCTTCTGACCAGTTTACAATATCAATTTTTTCACCTTGCAACTCATTTACTACTGCTTGAACTCTCGAACCTCTCATACCTACACAAGCACCAACTGGATCAAGTGATGTATCCACTGCCTTAACACAAATTTTTGCTCTACTACCAGGATCTCTAGATGAAGATTTTATTTCTATTAGTCCATCATAAATTTCAGGAACTTCTTGAACAAAAAGTTTTTCCATAAATTTAGGATGTGCTCTAGAAAGGAAAATTTGCTGCCCTCTTGGTTCTCTTTTTACATCATAGCAATAAGCTTTAATTCTATCACCTGCTTTGATGTTTTCTCTAGGTATTAACTCATTTTTTTGAATGATAGCTTCTGTTCTTCCAAGATCAACTATTACATTTCCAAATTCTAGTCTTTTTACGATCCCGCTTAAGATTGAATCTTTTTTATCAATAAAATCATTATATTGCCTCTCTCTTTCAGCTTCTCGAACATTAAAGCTTATTACCTGTTTTGCAGTTTGTGCTGCAATTCTTCCAAAATCAAAAGATGGTAAAGGTTGTAAAATTTCATCACCAATATTCTTACCTTTATTATTTTCATTCAAATTAATTGCATCTTCTAGTTTTATTTCAGTATTAGAATTTTCTGGATTTTCTGAAATAACTAATTTTCTAAAAATTTCTATGTTTCCATTTTCTCGATTAATCTCTACTTTGATATCGTTTTCTTGACCAAATTTTGATTTAGCTGCTTTTGCAATTCCTGTTTCCATTGAATTGATTATAAGTTCTTTATCAATAGATTTTTCTAACGCTACGGCCTCAGCAATTCTTAATAACTCTAATTTGTCTGCTCTTTTATTTAACATAATTTTTGTTTGACCCAAAAAAAAATGGGCCAAAGCCCATTTTTAAAATTTAACAATGTATCTGAAATATAAGTATTTTTTTTACATTTTCAACTTTTATCGATTATTTGAAGACCCCAGATTTATCAGTTTTTTCCCATGAAAATGAGCCATCAGACTCTGGTTCTCTTCCAAAATGACCATATGCAGCTGTTTTTTGATATATCGCTTTGTTTAAACCTAGCATTTCTCTAATGCCTCTGGGGCTTAAATCAAAATTTTCACCTATTAACTTTTCAACATGCCTATTTTTTTCCTCATCATTAGAAAATAAGTCTACATAAATTGACAAAGGTTTAGAAACACCGATAGCATAAGCTAATTGAATTAAACATTTATCAGCAATCCCAGATGCTACAATATTTTTTGCAACATATCTCGAAGCATATGCGGCTGATCTATCTACTTTTGTTGGATCTTTTCCTGAAAAAGCTCCTCCACCATGAGGTGCTGCACCTCCGTATGTATCGACAATAATTTTTCTACCAGTCAAACCACTATCTCCATCTGGACCACCAATTACAAAATTTCCAGTGGGATTAATATAAATTTCATTTTCATCTAAATTTCCTAATAAATTTTTTGGAATAGATCTTTCAATGTATGGCATACAAAGTTCTTTTACTTTTGCCAAATTGATATCTTTAGAATGTTGTGTGGAAATGACTACTGATTTTACAGCTGATGGTTTACCATCTTTATATTCAATAGTAATCTGGCTCTTGGAATCTGGTTCTATTCCGTTAAGATTTCCAGATTTTCTATCCTGAGCCATCAATCTAAGAATTTTGTGAGAATAATGTATTGGAGCAGGCATTAATGCCTCTGTCTCTTTACAAGCGTATCCAAACATTATTCCTTGGTCCCCAGCACCCTCATCTTTATTACCTGATGAGTCTACTCCCATAGCAATATCAGTTGATTGAGAATGTAAATGACTTTCAATTTTAGTTGCGTCTCTCCACGTAAAACCATCTTGGTCATAACCAATATCCTTAATACAATCTCTAACTTTATTAATTAATTCTTCTTTATTAATATCAGGTCCTCTTGTCTCTCCAGCCAATACAACTTTATTTGTAGTTGTTAAAGTCTCGCAAGCTACTCTAGCTTGTGGCTCCATACCTAAGTATGTATCAACAACCATATCTGAAATTCTATCACATACTTTATCTGGATGTCCTTCAGAAACTGATTCACTTGTGAAAAGATAATTTTTAAGATTACTCATGTTTAATTTTGTTAAATAAAAATATCATAACAATATACATTAAAATTACTAATAAAAAAATTTTATTTCCATATAAAGAAAATATCGTTGGTTGTATTTTTTTCATTGCTTTAAAATCTATATATCCTGATTTGCCAAAGTTTACTCTTTGCTCAACAAAACCTAAAGGATTTATTATTCCTGCAATCCCATTATTTGAAGAACGAATTATATATTTTCCACTTTCTATAGCTCTAAAAATACTATGATCAAAGTGTTGCTTTGGGCCAAGAGATTTACCAAACCATCCGTCTTCCGAAAGATTAACTATTAAATCAAAGTCAGAATTGTTAAATAGTTTGCCAGAATAAATTATTTCGTAGCATATAAGAGGTAAAATTTTGAAAGAAAAATTATCCTTACTAATTTTAATTATATTTCTTTTGGATCCTTTTGTGAATGAATGATAATTATTAGTAAGTGATTTAAGACCAAACTTTCTTAATAAATTTTCAAGTGGTAAAAATTCTCCAAACGGTACTAGATTAATCTTATTATAAGAATTAAGTACTCTTAACTTATTATCGTAAATTGATAATGTATTAAAATATTTTCTTGTCCCATTGTTGTCTAAATAATTATTTGTTCCAATTATAAGTAAATGATTTTCATTAAATCTATTATCAAACAAAGAACTATACTCAACTAATTCGTCTTGTGGAATTTTTGGAAGAATTCCCTCTGGCCAGACGAAAATCATTTTTTCTTTATTATTTGGATTACTTACATTTATCAATTCTTTAATTACAGAAACAGGATCTACATCTAAGTAAAATCTATCTAGACTAATATTAGATCCAATTATTCTAATTTTAAATTCATTCGTCTTAGCAGCTATTTTATCAAATTTAGCTTTATACAATACGCCATATACGTAAAATGATAGTGCTATTGTTAAAGTTAAGATTCCTATACTTAAGTTCTTTTTATTTTTGTGAGATGTTAAGAAAATTGATGGCATCGTGAATAAAGAAATACAAAATAGATTGAAGGCATAAGTCCCAAGTATTGAAATTATACTAATAAATTCTAAAAAGTTTGAAAAACTATAAGCAATTAAATTCCATGGGAAACCTGTTAGTATAGAACCTCTTACAAATTCAATAGCACCAAAAATTAATGAAAAAATCAAAAAAGAAACAACCTTAGATCTTGGTTTAAATATTCTAAATAAACAAGAAACAAATCCATAAAATATTGCTAAAAAAGCGGGGATCAAAAATACTGTAAGTGGGATCAAAAATTTATAATTTTGATCAAATGTTAGAGAGATCGATATCCAGTATAAATTAGTTACAAAATAACCAAAACCGAATGACCATCCGTATAAAAAAAAAATAAAAAAATTTTTATGTTGTTCAGATTTTTTTACTAAAAATAAATAAAATGAAGTAAAAGTAAAAAAATTTACTATAAAAAAATTTAAAGGAGGTAAACTTAAGGAGGTTACTGCTCCCAGAATAATTAAGAATAATATTTCTATATAAAGTTTTGTTTTCAATTTAATTGATCTTAGAAATAACTGATTTGAAAATTCGTTTTTCTTCTTTCAACATTTTTTTGTAATCTATATCTTTTTTATGATCAAAATTTAATAAATGAAGAAATCCATGAATAAATATTTTAATTAATTTTTCTCTAAAAATCTCAATTTTTTGCATTTTTGGTTTATTTAAAAAATCATAACTTATTATAATATCTCCTATATAAGTTTTTTTTTTTATTTTATTTTTTTCACTAGTAGGAAAAGATAAAATATCTGTAGGTTTATTTTTATTTCTAAAATTTTTATTAAGTTTTTTAATTTTTTTATTATTAGACAGCAAAATAGAAAGACTAACTTTTTTTTTTGAAAATTTGTATCTTTTAGGAAATGCCTTACAAACTTCATTAAAAAATATTTGTTTTTTTTTTAATTTTGAAGACCAGCCCCTCTCATCTGAGAAGACATCAACATTAATCATTATTTGAATAAGCTTTTACAATTTTTGAAACAAGCGGATGTCTAACTACATCTGAATGATCAAAATCAATTACTGCTATTTCATTCAAATGACCTAATAGTTGTTTTGATCTTACTAAGCCTGACAAGTTTTTATTAGGCAAATCTATCTGTGATGGATCTCCATTAACAACTATTTTGGAGTTTTCGCCAATACGAGTGAGAAACATCTTTATTTGTGTATCTGTTGCATTTTGAGCTTCATCTAAAATAGCAAAAGAGTTCTTTAATGTTCTACCTCTCATAAATGCAAGTGGTGCGATTTCAATATCTCCAATTTCTATCATTCGTTGAATTTTTTCAAAATCAAAAAGATCGTATAGAGAATCATACAAAGGTCTTAAATATGGGTCTACTTTTTCTTTCATATCTCCAGGCAAAAAACCAAGGCGCTCACCAGCTTCTACAGCTGGTCTTGATAATATTATTCTTTCAATTTTTTTTTCTAACAACATTGTAAGACCAACTGCTACTGCTAAAAAAGTTTTCCCTGTCCCTGCCGGTCCTGCTGAAATTATAATATCGCTTTGTCTCAAAGCTCGCACATAACTTTTTTGTTTCTCAGATCTTGGAATGATAGATTTTTTGGGTGTTTTGATAATATCTGTAACATTATTATTTTTCACTTTTTCATTAATCATAAAATTATCAACAGATGAAACTATATCTTTATTTTCTATAGTGCCATTATTTATAAATTGATTTGCCAAAAATTGAATTGCGTTTTTAACTAACTCATTTTTTTTTATGTCTGATTTGATAAGTATTGAGTTACCTCTTGAATAAATACTTGATTTGGTAATGCTTTCTAATTCCTTTAAATTTTTATTAAATTCTCCAGCCACACCCATAAGTAGCTCATTATCATGAAAGATAACGCTTATAGAATTATTTTCTGAATAAACAAATTTTAAAGAAGAATTGATATTTTTTTTTATTAAACCACTCAATTTTTATGCTACCTTTTGATTTGAAGTGTTAATTACTTCACCAAATAATGTACTTCTATTACTTTTATTTATTTTTATAGGCAAAATTTTTCCTACACAATTAATATTACCGTTAATTATAACTGGCATCATATATTCTGATCTCCCAAAAAGTTTAGTTTTGTCTTTAGTTTGATTCTCAATTAAGACTTTTATTATCTTATTTTCTAATGATTTGTTTTTTTCCATTTGATATTTGAATAATTCATTTTGAATTTTTTCTAACCTTTTTAAAGAAATTTTTTTATCAATCAATTTTAAATTTTCAGCAACTGTGCCTGGTCTTGGACTAAATATATAAGAATAAGAATTTATAAATTGAATTTCTCTAATTAAATCTAATGTTTCATTAAAATCTTTTGTTTTTTCGCCAGGATATCCAATAATAAAATCACTGGAAAACTCAATTGATTTATTAATCTTTTTCAATTTTTCAAATATATTTAAATATTCCTTAATTGTATGTTTTCTATTCATTAAATTAAGCACCTTGTTAGATCCACTTTGTACTGGAAGATGAACTAAAGGCATTAATTTTTCCGTATTTTTATACACATCAACCAAATCATCTGTCATGTCTTTTGGATGTGAAGTGGTGTACCGGATACGCTTAATTTGATTTATCTTTTCAATTTCTAAAATTAAGTGTGATAGTTTTTTACCATCATTGTTATAAGCGTTAACATTTTGACCGAGAAGTATTAATTCTTTTGTTCCTTGATCAGCTAAATTTTTTGCCTCATTAATAATTTGATCAAAAGGCCTTGAATACTCTGGTCCTCGTGTAAAAGGAACTACGCAGAAATGACAAAATTTATCACATCCTTCTTGAACTGTTAAAAAAGAGGATGAACTACTTGATTGATTTTTAATTCTACTCAGGTAATTAAATTTACTTTCAGCATCAAATTCAGTCTCTTCAATTTTTTGTTTTTCTGTGTAATTTAAAATTTTATCATTTATTTTATGATAAGCTTGAGGTCCTATTACTAAATCAATATAAGGCTCCCTTTTTAGCATTTCTTGATTTTCAGCCTGTGCTACACACCCTGTGATTATAACTAACGGCTTTTTTTTTGATCTAAACCTTTTTTTTACACGACCTATTTCATGATACACTTTCTCTTTAGCTTTATCTCTTATATGACATGTATTTAAAAGATAACAACTAGCATCTTCGTATCGGTCTGTCTTGGTGTAACCAATTTTTTTAACAGAGTCATAAATACGATTTGAGTCATATTCATTCATTTGGCAACCAAATGTTTTTATAAATATTTTACGACTCATTTTACTGGGGTTTTTTTTTTACACCATAAAGTTCTAGCTTATGGTCAACTAAGGTATAACCATATTTTTCTGCAACTTTTTTTTGAAGCTTTTCTATTTCCTGATCAACAAACTCTATTATTTCTCCAGTCTTAATATCAATTAAGTGATTGTGATCATCATTAATTTCATACCTAGCCTTACCAGCTTTAAAGTCATGTTTAACTAGTATACCTGCTTCTTCAAAAAGTTTCACAGTTCTATATACTGTTGCAATACTAATCTTTGGATCAATTTTAGATACTCTGTTATATAATTCGTCTACATCAGGATGATCTGACTTTCCGTACGCCTCTTTAGACTCTGATATCACTTTTGCGATAATTTTTCTTTGTTCAGTGAGTTTAACCCCTTTGGATAAACATTTTTGCTCTATTGTATCTGACATGATTAATTTTAACTCAAATAAATAGGATTAATCAAATTTTTTTTAACTTTAAATTTTTCGCATAGATTGGGAATATTTTCATGTTTTATGTCATTTTCATCCTTAAAATCTTTTAAACTATAACAATAATAGTCAATTTTTTGGATGAAATGCATAGCTTTAACAATAGAAAGTGAATTTCTGATACCAGCAAAACTCCCAGGGCCTCTATTTACGTAAAGTGATGCGATTTCCTTTAAATTAAGACCTTTAGATTTTAAAAAATCATAAATCAAAATTGTTAGTTTTTCATAATTAGTTTTGCTATTTTCGTGACTAATATTATAAATATTATGATTCTTAATGATCATTAAAAAAATACTATCATTTGCAGCATCTATAATAAGTTTGTTCATATTTTTATTTTTTTTTATTGTGAATACTAGTGCAGACAATAGCAATAGTAAATATTATTCAAAAGATGAGGGAGTTTTGTCAATTATGTATCATCGATTTAATGAAAATAAATATCCCTCTACAAATATTAGAATGAACATTTTTGATGAGCAAATGCAAATGATAAAAGATTTAGGATATGATTTTTATGATCCTAAGCTTTTTGAAAAAGAATTTGATGAAGTTAAAGATAAAAAAAAAATATTAGTAAGTATTGATGATGCTTTTAAATCTTTTTATGACGAGGCATGGCCATACTTAAGAAAAAATAATATACCATTTATTTTATTTGTATCAACGCAGCCAGTAGGGAAAAATGGTTTTATGACATGGAATCAAATACTAGAAATTGAAAAATCTGAGTTAGGCACTATTGGACATCACTCCCATACACATGAATATTTAATTGATATGACACACGAAGATTTTATAGAAGACATAGAAACGGCTAGTATTATCTTTAAAGAAAAATTAGGCTATGTTCCATCAATATTTTCATATCCATTTGGGGAATATTCTAAATTTATGAAAGATTATATTTCAGATAAGTTTACGATAGCTTTCGGTCAGCATTCTGGTGTTATAGACTTGAACAAAGATAGATTTGAACTTCCAAGATTTCCAATTAATGAAAAATATGGAGATTTAAAAAGATTTAAGTCTGTAATTAGTTATAATCCACTAGAATACAAATCTATTAAACCAGAAGAAAAAAAAATCAATGATAAAACAAACCCTCCCTCAATAACAGTTGAATTTTTTGAAGACCAAAAGAATTTAAATAATATGACATGTTATTCTAATGATGGTGGTAATTGGAAAAAAACAAATTTATCTTTTAAAAATAATTTTATGAATATTAAACTGGATGAAAAATTTGTACCGCGTAGAGGAAGAATTAATTGTTCTTTAAATGATAACGGTAAATGGAGATGGTTTGGTACTCAATTCACTGTTGTGACAAATTAAATTAAACTCTCAAGCTCAATACTTGAGGGTAACAATTTTGCATCATCAAAATCTTGAAGATTATTTTGTTTAATAATTTTTTTTAAAACCTCAACATATTCATTTCCAGTCTCAGCATATTCGTCTAAAAATTCAGATAAAATGATACTGTCTAAAGGTTTTCCACCATCTCTTAATCTTGCTCTTTCTTGTCTAAAATCTTTGTAACTAGAATGCGTGTTTAGATTTCTTTGATATGCTCTAACTGAAGCCTGCAGAACATTAAATTTCATAACTTTATGACCTTCATTTTTTTCAGAATCTTTGGGTTTTAATCCCTCACCTGACCAGGTCCATTGGCCAAACAAAGCATTTCCCTCTTGAGCAAATCTTGAAGTACCCCACCCTGTTTCTTTTGCTGCTTGAGCGATAGCCAAAGAGACTGG
>CVSM01000120.1 GCA_001180065.1 Candidatus Pelagibacter communis | reverse complement strand
ACCTGCTCCTCCAGAGGAGTCTGATCCAGCAATAATTAAAATTTTTGATTTTGGTTTCAATTTAATTAATTGTTTTTTTAATTTTTTTTATACATTTTTTTAATAATATTTTATTTGTACTTTCACCCATTATTCTAATTATAGGTTCAGTACCAGATTTTCTAACAAGTATTCTACCGTGGCTTTTAATGAGTTTTTCAGCAATTTTAATTGCATTTTTAACGTGACTTTTTTTTAGTATATCTTTGTCTTTAAACTTTATGTTTTCTAATATTTGTGGTGTTTTTTCAAATACATTAAAAAATTTACTTGCTGTAGTTTTTTTATTCAATGCTTTGATTACTTCTAGCGCTACTAATAGACCATCTCCAGTTGTTGCAAATTTTCCTAAGATAATATGTCCTGATTGTTCTCCACCTAAATTAAATTTTTTTTTTTGCATTATTTCTTTCACATATCTATCTCCAACATTTGCTCTTAAGAATTTAATTTTTTTTTTTTTAAGAAATTTTTCGAGACCATAATTTGACATTAAAGTACCTACTACACCTCCTTTAAGAATTTTTTTACTTTTCCATTGAAGTGCTAAAGCTGCTATTATTTGGTCTCCATCAATTATTGCTCCCTTCT
>CVSM01000119.1 GCA_001180065.1 Candidatus Pelagibacter communis | reverse complement strand
ATCTTCCATTCCCGATCCTCTCATACTTTTCGCAGACGTCTCTCCCATTACCCATCTTAAAGACTCTACAATATTTGATTTTCCACATCCATTTGGACCAACAATACCGGTTAAACCATTTTCAATTAGGAAATTGGTTTTATCAGCGAATGATTTAAATCCATTAAGCTGAATTTTTTTAAACTCCATGAGTTAAGTTATATCATTTTTTCTAACGATTTTTTTAAATTTTTATAATTGAGAGTTTTTTCAAACTTTTCGTTATTAATTATTATCGTAGGAGTAGAATTTACTTTGAAGTTTTTGACACCTTCGATTCTATCATTCAAAACGAAGTCTTCAATTTTTTTGTCATTAATACATTTATCAAAATCAATATTAAAGCCCTTTTTTTTAATTAGTTTTTTTAAATTATCATTCAATTCTTCTATCGCAGCACCTTTAACCCAAACACTTTGATTTGTATAAAGAGTTTCTAAAATTTCCAATCCTGAGTTACTGTTACATTGAGCTATTTTTGCAGCATT
>CVSM01000118.1 GCA_001180065.1 Candidatus Pelagibacter communis | reverse complement strand
GGAAGTGTGTGGAGTCATACCATGATGTGGCATACTTCTCCATACGTGATCATTCGGTGCTGGTTGTGGAAACCACACATCTCCAGCATAACCACTTAATTGACCGCTCTTTAATGCTTTTGCAATAGCATCTCGATTACAGATCTTACCTCTTGCAGTATTTACAATGTAAGCACCTTTTTTCATTTTACTTATCATTGCATCATCAAATAAGTTTTCAGTTTCAGGATGAAGTGGGCAATTAATTGTCACCACATCACATACTTTAACCATCGATTCAACAGATTCATGAAATGTTAAATTTAGTTCTTTTTCGACCGAGTCAGGTAGTTTATGTCTATCAAAGTAGTGTAAATGAACATCAAATGGTTTCATTTTTCTTAGTGCATCCAAACCAATACGTCCAGCAGCAACTGTTCCAATATGCATACCTTCAACATCATATGATCTTTGAACGGCATCAGCAATATTCCAACCGCCTTCATTAACAATTCTATGTTGATTATGGTAATCTCTTACCATTGAAACAATCATCATAACAATATGCTCAGCTACAGATCTTGAATTACAATATGTAACTTCTACAACATCAATTTTATTATCCATTGCAGCTTGTAAATCAACATGGTCTGAACCAATTCCTGCTGTGATTGCCATTTTTAAATTTTTAGCTTTAGCAATTCTCTCTTTAGTTAAATAATAAGGAAAGAAAGGCTGGGAGATTACTATATCAGCATCAACAATATGTTTGTCAGCCTCACATCCATCTCCATCTTTACTATTAGTCACTACTAACTCATGACCATTACTTTCTAAAAATTTTCTTAATCCAAGTTCACCAGATACACATCCTAATAATTGTCCTGGTGTATAATCTCTTCCTTTTGGTGAAGGTAAAGTCATTCCATCTGGATATTTCTCTATCTTGGGTAATTCTGAAAGTGCATATGATTTTGGCATTCCGCCTTTTGGATCATCATATAATACGCATAATATTTTCATTTATTCTCCTGTATATTTTTATATTTTTTAGGGCATCTAACATTATTTTAGGATCTCAAGCAATGAATTATTTTTGACCAGGGCAAGACTTTTCAAAAAATAAATTTGTAAATAATCTTTGTGAAAATAATAATTTTAAGGATTTGTTGAGCAATCAATGGATGTAAGCTCTTTTAATAATTATAATATAAGGTTATTTCTTGCTAGAGAGTGAATTATATTAAATTAAATCATCAAGCTCACCTTTTACAAATATATATTAGAAATGCCTAAGTAATTTAGACAATAAAAATTGAGATGATTAACTTTTTCAATCTGAAGTTTTATTTCATCTATGGGTTGTAAAAAAGATATCAAAAGTTTGGGTAAAAAGAACCATATGCGAGTTAGAATGATTAAAATTTGCACAAACTTCCAGCATATGTTTATAATTAATTTTTAAAAACTTAAATTAAGAGGGGTTGAAATGTTAACAAAAATGTTAAAAAGGGTTGCATCTACTTTAACAGTAGTTGTAGCTGTATTTTCTTCACTCGCTTTACCTCAAAAAGTATTTGGAGCTGAAACTCAATACTTTCCTGTAGCAAGTAGCCGTGTCGGACCTTATTCGGCAATGGGTACTGGTTACTATGGGGCTCAGATTGACTACATGAATTATGTCAATATGACAGG
>CVSM01000117.1 GCA_001180065.1 Candidatus Pelagibacter communis | reverse complement strand
AGCCAGTGTTACACAGAATAAATTTTGAGTAATTGCCAAAAATTTTTTTTAAAAAAAGAGAATATTTATCTGCATTGGTATTTGGAAGTCCATATGCGATACCATTTTTTAGTTGTCTAATAAAAGAGTTATTTAAAAAGTTTTTTGAATGTCCTAGTAATAACGTTCCTGAACAAAAGCTAGTATCAATTAATTTTTTACCGTTTTCGAGAAAAATATATTGATTTTTTCCTGATTTAACCCTGAATCTATTTTCATAACCTTCATTTAATAAGTTTTTGTTTTTAATCATTAGAATTTTTTGTATGATATTATATAAGACCTTTAAGTACTAACATAATATTTTAAAATTAATATATTTTTTTTATATTTATATTCTGAATTATTTTATGAAAAAAAAATGGATTACAATTAAATCTTCAAAAAGAGTCTCTATCAAAAGTGAAATTTCTTACCTAAAAAAAAAAGGAGTTATTCTAAGTCCTTGGATAGAAAACATTTTTTTTAATAAAAAAAATCAAATTAAGCTCTCGAGGAATAATGTAGATCTTTACAGGATTAAAGTAAAAAATCTTGGCTTTAAAAATCCAACAACTTTACAAAAAATTTATAAAAAAATAATTCAATCGGGTTATAAACTAGTTGAACCAGACTTAGCTTTGAGGGCGAGATTGTATTATAAAGACCAAAAAAGAGGAGAGTGGTTGAGATTTGCAACTCCATTTAATTCAATGATTGACACGGATGGTGTTCCACATTTACCTAAATTGGGAAGAGCATTAAATAAGTATTTTATCGAGACATATTGGTCATATAAAAAAGCTATCTTTCATCCTCATAATGAATTTATCGTTACAAAAGATAAAAATTAAAATTTAATTTTTTTTTTTATCAATGTAAATATTTTGTCTGAACAAACTTTTAATGAGATATCAAAATTATTGTAATATTTTATATCAGGTTTTTTTGGATATTCAGGTCTTATATCAATTCCAACTACATTTTTATTTTTTTTTGAAATTTTCTTAATTTTTTTATTTTTTAATGTGTTTGAGTCGATAAATATCTCAAAGTAATTATTTATGTTTTTTCTATTATGATTTTGGATTTTGTTGTATAAAGCACCACCTGAAAATATTACATTTATATTTTGTTCAACAATTCTTTTGAAGAGATTTGAGTACATAAATCCAATAATTAATCTATCTTTTTTTTTATACCCCTTAAGATTAAAATCTTTTCTTATTTCATCCCCACTCATTATTATCGTAGCTCCATAATGAGTTTCAATTCTTTTATAAAGAAGTTTTGCAATAGAAGTTTTTCCAGATCCGGGTAATCCAGTTATCCAAAATAAGATCCCTTTATTTTTTTTTAATTTCATACTTTAAAGATTAATCTACACAAGTTTGGATTTTCATTTTCTGTTTTAGATAAATTTATTCCTTGCTTAATATACAAAATTTCAAAATTATTCTTTTTTATTTTTTTTAAGAATTTAGGCACACTAATAAATCTTCTATAATGATCTGTAAATCTAGTATTTTTATTTATATATTTTCCTTTTTTTATAAGAGCATCCTTACTTGTTCTAAATTCCATACCAACTATAAATTTATGTTTTTTTTTCAAAAAATTTATTAATTTAAATAATTCATTTTCTTGTTTATAATTTATTGTATGTAAAAAAAACCTCGCATATAAAATATCAAACTCTATTCTTTTTATTTTGTAAATTTCTATAAAGTCTTTATTTAAAAATATAATTTTTTTTTTAAATTTCTTAGAAACTAATAAATTAATTTTAATAGCATTTTTTGATTTATCTAAAGCAATAATTTTTTTTGCTTTTTTTGAGAACAAGAAAGCATCTCTTCCATTCCCACAACCTATTTCTAAAACTTTATTATTTTTTTTAACAAATTTTTTATTAAAAAAAATACCGAAGCTTGATGGTTTTGGTATTTTGATTTCCTTTTTTACTAGGTAAAATTTATTCCAAAACTTTTGATTTATTTCCATTTAATTTAAATTTTCAGTTTATATGTTTAAATAAATTATTTAGCAATCTAATAGTATTTTCATAGTGATAAAATTTTTAAAAAACTATATATAATAAATAGTTTAGAAAATTATAATAAATAAAGATGATTTATAAAAAAATTAAAATTAGAAATAAAACATTTTCTAATAGAGTATCAATTTCACCAATGTGTCAGTATTCTGCAATAAATGGTAAACCTGATAAATGGCATTATAGGCATTTATCTAATTTAGTTGAAAGTGGAGCCGGTTCATTAACAGTTGAATCAACTGCAATTTCAAAAATAGGAAGAATTACTAAAAAAGATCTATGTATTTACAACCAAAATCAAATGAAAAGTCATAAAAAATTATTAAAATATTTAAAAAATATCAGAGATATTCCAATTATTCTTCAATTATCACACTCAGGCCGTAAGGGTTCTGCTGAAATACCTTGGATAAAAAAAAATACCTCATTAAAAAAACCTTACAGTTGGAAAACTTATGCTCCTTCGAAAATAAAAAGAGATAATAAATGGCCATTTCCAAAAGAAATGACTAATAAAGTTATAAAAAAAACAATTAAAGACTT
>CVSM01000116.1 GCA_001180065.1 Candidatus Pelagibacter communis | reverse complement strand
ATCCTACAAGTGGAGCACCAGGTTTTAGTGTTGAAAACGTATTTTGTTTGCCGGGTGTACCTTCAATTTTAAAATCAATGTTAGGTGGTTTAAAAAATAAAATAGTGGGAGGCGAACCAATTCTAAGTCATACTATAAGTTTAAGAACTGTTGAAAGTGAGATAGCCAATTCTTTAACAAAAGTCCAAAATCAGAATAAAGATGTTGAAATCGGAAGTTATCCTTTTTTTCATGCTGGTAAGTTAGGAGTATCAATAGTTCTTCGTTCAGAAAATCAATCTAAAATTGATGAGTGTAATTCACAAATTTTAAAATTTGTTAATGAAAAAAAAATTGAAGTAGTAGATAGATAAATGCTTTATTTTGCTTACGGCAGTAATCTTAATCATTTTCAAATGAAACGTAGATGTAAAGATAGCATTTACCTTAAGAAAATTAATCTTAAAGATTTTAGATTAACATTTAGAAGTAAATATAGAGCAGCTGATATAGAACCCAAAAAAGGATCTATTGTACCTGGTGGTTTATTTGAAATATCAAAAAGTGATGAGAAAAAATTAGATGTTTATGAGGATTTTCCTCATTTATATAAAAAACATTTTTTTTCTTTTTATGGAAAAAGAATAATGACATACACAATGGTAAAAAAAACATCCTTTAAATTTCCAACTGAAAGATATCTTAATGTTATTAAACGAGGGTATAAAGATTGTAATCTTGAAAAAAAGTATCTTATGAAAGCTTTAAAATTATAGTTTAATTCTAAATTAAAATTTTAAATTATCTAATAATGAAAAAAAAATTTATTATATTGTTTTTAACATCTATAATTATCATAGTAACTTTATCAAATCAGAAAATATTTAAATTATATTTTTTACATAAATTTTCTAAATGGGTAGAAAAAGAGGTTTTATTAGAAGATTTTCAATTTATTTACCCCAATACAATTCTCATTAAAAATCTTGAAATTAAAAATTCCAATACTTTTTATTATGACTTGATCTTTAAGTCAGAAAAAATATCTATAAATTTAGATTTTAAGTCTTTTTTAGTAGGTGATTTAAGGATAATTACTAATCTTATTATTGAGAAACCTAGATTTTATTTAGAAGTTACTCAAAAAAAATTGAATTCTAAAGATCAGACAGGAAATAAAACTCAAATAATATTTGAAGACAATATTGGAATAGCAAAAAAAATTAGTCAAGATCTTCCAGATAAAATATGGCCAACTAAAGAAAAAGATATAAATTTTATAATATTAAAAAGTAAAATTTCAGATGGAATTGCTTATGTTAAAATATCATCCATAAAAGATGAGTCAGTAATTAAGCTATCTAACTTTGAGTTTACTAAGATTGGAAATCAAAAAGGTTATCAACATTATAAAGATGTATTGAAAATAATGCTTTTTGATGTTTTTGGAAGAGAAACAGATATCAAAAAAAAAAGAATATTAAAAAAAATTTATAAATTTTAGTTAATCTTAAATTAAGATAAGTAGACACAAAATAATCTATCTATTAGATAGACAAATTATTTTATCCAACAATTAGCGTATCTTTTGATCCACCACCCTGTGAACTATTTACAATGGTACTTCCTTTTCTTAAAGCTACTCTTGTTAATCCACCTGAGGTGACATAATTTGATTTTCCTGTTAATACGAATGGCCGTAAATCTACGTGTCTTGGCTCTATGTTATTATTGGTAATAGTTGGTCCAGTAGATAATATTTCTAATGGTTGAGCGATATATTCTCTTGGGTTTTTTAAAATTTTCTGTCTTACTTCTTCGATTTCTTTTTTTGGAGCTTTGGGTCCTATCATTAGCCCATAACCACCTGAAGCATTTGCTGGTTTTACAACTAGTTTTGACAAATTTTCCAATACATATTTTTTTTGTTGTTCCTCATAACACAAATAAGTTTCTACTTGATTTAGTAAAGGTTGCTCCCCTAGATAATAAGTTATCATTTTATTTACAAAAGAATAAACAACTTTATCATCAGCAACACCCGTGCCTATTGCATTTAATATACCAACATTTTTTTTTAACCAACATTTAAATAAACCCGGCACTCCAATTAAGGATTGTTTATTAAACACTTTTGGATCTAAAAAACTGTCGTCTAGTCGTCTATATATGCAATCAACTTTAAGAGGTCCTTTTACAGTTTTCATATAAACATTATCATCTTCAACAAAAAGATCCTTACCTTCAACTAAAGCAATTCCCATTTGTTCTGCTAAAAATGAATGCTCAAAATAAGCAGAATTATAAATTCCAGGAGTTAATACAACCATGTGAGGATTG
>CVSM01000115.1 GCA_001180065.1 Candidatus Pelagibacter communis | reverse complement strand
AGAAAGGCTATTTGTACAAATTATAAATTCAAATCCTGAAAAGGATAAAGAAATTAAAATGGTGCCAGAGATGTTAAACTTACTTGGTTGTAATAAGGAAAGTTTTAAAAAAATATTAAAAAGTATGAATTACAAAATTTTTGAAAAAAAAGACGAAATTTTTTTTAAATATTTACCAAAAAAAATTAATAAAAGGGTCTTTAATAAAAAAAATATTAAAGAAAATCCTTTTAGAGTTTTAAAAAACCTAAATTTAAATTAATTAGAATGTTCTTTGAAAAAAAATCAGATAAAAATGTAAATAATCATTTCGTAAAAGTCGCTGCTTTACTAATTCATGCTGCTAAAATTGATGAAAACTATTCAAATAAAGAAGCTAAAATTATTAAACAAACATTAATAAATATTGGTGCAGAGAATGAAGATGTAAATGAAATTTTAGAAAAAGGAAAAAAAATTGAAGAAGACTCAAACCAGATCTTGGATTTTACAAAAGAAGTTAAAAATATGGATAATTCAAAAAAAATTGAAATAGTAGAGAATTTATGGAGAATAATTTATTCAAACAATGAAGCAGATATATATGAGACAAGTTTAATGAGGAAACTTGCAGGTTTATTATATATAGACAGCGATATAATGGGAAATATTAAAACTAAAATTCAGAAAGAATATTCTAAATGACATACATAGTTAATCAAAATTGTATTAAGTGTAAGTTGATGGATTGTGTTGAT
>CVSM01000114.1 GCA_001180065.1 Candidatus Pelagibacter communis | reverse complement strand
GATCAAACTCTCAAGTTTAAAAAACGGCGCACACTAGCTTCTATATAAATTCTAAGAATAAAATTTATATAAATGTTGAAGTGTGTACGACAAATTTTTGGTAACCTTAACCGTCCACACTTCTCTTCTTAAATTTTTACTTTTAAAATAGCTAATTGGACAAAAAGCCCAATAATCCTCATATATTTATTGTGTTAACAATAATTTTATTGAGAAAGTTTGATGCTTATAGGCTAAAATAAAAGGAAATCAAGCACTTAAGGATAAAAAAAACATTAAAAAACCGTTGATTTATAAGGTTTTTTTTGTTTTTTTCATTGTGCTAAACTAATTAATGCTAAATCAAAAATTATATAATGCTAAACAAAATTAAGTTAAAAATTAAAAATAATACAGAAATTGTAGCCCTAGGTTTGCTTATTATTATAACAGTAATTTCAACGTCTTATTATAATTTTATAAAAAAAAAAGTTTACACTAATTACAAAACCACAATTAATAACATTTATTTAAAAAAAACTATTAATCACATTTTTGATAATTTAGAGCCAAAATTCAAAAAAATTAACCACAAAATTTCGTCAGGTGACACGTTTGATAATATTTTAGAACAGTATTTTGTAAGTAAATCAGAAATTTCAGAAATAAAAAAAAAAATTTCTAAAGAAGTTAATATTAATAAATTAAATACAAATCAGAAAATTCAATTTACAATTGATCAAACAAACAACATTATCAAAGAATTTATATTGCAGCTTTCAAACACAGAAAAAATATATCTCTCTAGAAACGTAGAAACTGATGAATTTAAAAGAGAATTAATAATAGTTAAATTAAAAAAAGATGTTGTGTATAAAGAAGATTTAATTTTACAAAGTTTATATAAATCAGCAACAAATCAAAAAATTCCAGCTAACGTTATTATAGAGTTTGCAAGAATTTATGGTTTTCAAGTTGATTTTCAAAGAGATATTCGAAAACAAGATGCTTTTCAAATAATGTATGAAATATTTGTAAATGATAATGGTAAAATAATTGAAACAGGCAATATACTTTTTGCTAATCTAAAATTAAGTGGAGAAAATAATTCTTTATATTATTTTAATAAAGAAGGTAGTAAAGGTCATTATGATAAAAATGGTAAAAGTGTTAAGAAAGCTTTAATGAAAACTCCAATTAATGGTGCGAGACTTTCTTCACCTTTTGGTATGAGAAAACATCCTATAGATGGATTTAATAAAATGCACCGTGGAACTGATTTTGCAGCACCAATGGGAACTCCTATAATGGCTTCAGGAGATGGTGTTATTAAAAAAGCAGGATGGTGTGGTGGTGGTGGTAATTGTGTCGTAATCAAACATAATTCAACATATAAAACGGTTTATGCTCATATGTCTAAATTTGCGTCAGGTATAAGACAAGGAGTTAGAGTAAAACAAGGTCAAACAATTGGATTTGTAGGCTCGACTGGTAAATCTACTGGACCCCATTTACATTATGAAGTTATAATGAATGGAAAAAAAATTAATTCACAAACTTTAAAGCTTCCATCTGGCAAAATACTCAAGGGTTCAGAAAGAAAAATCTTTGAAACACAAAAAATAAAATTGGATGTTTTAAAATCTGAAAAAATAATAGGACTGAATTAGTTTGCTTCAGTATAAACTTTTGAGGGATCTTTTTTATCTTTTTTTTCAATATTAATTTTATTTTCGCCGTTTTCCTCTAGCTTAGTGTTTCTTTCAGAGCTATCAGAATATTTTGATTTTCTATTACTTTCTAGTTCATTTTGAATTCTAGTAAAATGATCAGCATATTGAAAATAACTTTCGGATAAAATTTTGTCACCTCCTGAGAGTGCCTCTCTTGCTAAATTATTATATTTCTCTATCAGCTTAGATGCATTATGGTTATTTCTATTTGGTATTTTTCTTTGAAAATTTTCATTATTAGAAAAATTAGATGTGAATTTATTTCTATCATTACCTGACTTAAAATTTCTGTCGTTTCTTCTAAAATTATTTCTTCGACCAATATTATTATTTCTAAAAGTTACCATATTAAATTTTTACTCATATTTTCGTACTTACAATGCATCGATCGTTGTTTGCTAAATCTCTAAAAACTTTATTTACGTAAAATCCTTTATCTTTTAAAAGCCTTTTCACATTAAACTTTTGATCATGGGCTATTTCTAAAATAAATTTACCATTAATCTTTATCAGCTCAGATGATTTGTCTATTATTTTTCTGATTTCTGACAATCCATCTATTCCTCCGTATAAACTTGATTTTGATTCAAAATTTATAATATCTTTTTCCAAACATTTTAAGTCAATCTTATTAATGTAAGGAGGATTAGATAATATTAAATCATATTTGGCATCTATAAAATTGTCAATATCTGATTTAAAAAACTTTGCACGATTAGCTAAATTTAGTTTAGATGTATTAATTTTGCACACATCTATGCACTTTTTGCTAATATCTATACCTATTCCTGTATAGTTTTTTCTTTCTTTTAAAATTGAGAGAATTATACATCCTGATCCTGTACCAATATCTAAAATTCTCAATTTTGATTTATTTTGAGTTAAATTCAATGCCTGTTCAACAATTAATTCTGTATCTGGTCTTGGTATTAATACGCCCTCTTTTATTTTAAACTCATAGTCCCAAAACTCTTTTTTTTCGATCAAATAAGCGATAGGCTTTCCTCTTGATCTTTTTTTAATTAAATCTTGAAAATTATCGAAACTTTTTTTTTTTAAATTTTTATCTAAATTTAAAAGAATATATTTTCTATCTTTTTTAAGTACTTTTGACATTAACAATTCACAATCTAATCCTGATGATTTTATATTATTACTTTCTAAGAAGTATTTTGCTTTGTTTATTGCAGTTCTTATATTCATAATCAAAGATTACTGAGACTTTCCTCTTGAGCATGAAGAGTTAAAGACTCGATCATTTCATCAAATATTTCTCCCTCTAGAAATTCATCTAATTTATGTAAAGTTAAATTTATTCTATGATCGGTAACTCTTCCTTGTGGAAAGTTATAAGTTCTTATTCTTTCCGATCGATCCCCAGTGCCAATTTTACTTTTCCTATCATTTGATCTTTCTTGATCAATCCTTGACCTTTCCAATTCATAAAGTCTAGCTCTTAAAATTTTCATTCCTTTTGCTTTATTCTTATGTTGTGATTTTTCATCTTGTTGCGAAACAGATAGACCAGTCGGAATATGAGTAATTCTCACAGCACTATCGGTTGTATTTACTGATTGACCACCAGGACCTCCAGCCCTGAATACATCTATTCTTA
>CVSM01000113.1 GCA_001180065.1 Candidatus Pelagibacter communis | reverse complement strand
AACAACGCAATTATCATTCGGGGATGCACTCTCAATTGCTTTAATGAGAAAAAAAAATTTTGGTAAACTAGATTTTAAAAAATTTCATCCCTCAGGAAATTTAGGACTAAAATTAAAAACTGCGGGAGATCTAATGTTAATTGAGAAAAAAGTGCCATTCGTTTATGAAGGTCAAACTATGAAGAGCGCGTTAAAAACCCTCAATTTAAAAGGTCTTGGTTTTATTGTGACTATTAATAATCAAGGTTTAACAACTGGAGTTTTCACAGATGGAGATCTAAAAAGATTAATTCAAAAAAAACGTAAAATTGATAATTCAAAAATTAAGTCTTTTATAACAAAAAATCCATTTTGTGTGGAAGAAAATACACTTGCTACAGATGTTTTGAAACAAATGAATAAAAGACAAATTACAAATGTTTGTGTCTTTAAAAGAGGTAACAAAAGAAAAACCGTTGGAGTAATACATATTCATGACCTTATCAAAAATTTAAAATAATTGATGAAAAAGTTAATTCAATTATCCATTTTTTTAATACTGATTATAGTATCATTTTCATTTTACTTTAATTTCTTAAAAACTAACAAAACCTCGGACTTAAAGGAAATTGAAATAAAAGAAGACTCTTCACTTTTAGAAAGTGACAATAATTTAATCAAAAATCTTGAGTATAATGTCACTTTTGATAACAACACTAAATATACTATAACTGCTGAACTTAGTGAGTTAAAATATGAAGATGATATTGAAATTGTCAAAATGCAATTTGTTACAGCCATTTTTAATGATAAAGATGGGATTCCTCTTATTATTACATCAAAAAATGCTTCTTACAATAACTTAAACTACAACACTAGTTTTTCCAATAGTGTCAAAGTAATTTATCTAAATAATGTACTCCTATCAGAAAAACTAGATATTAATTTTAATAAAAATATTATTAAAATTTATGAAAATGTTGTATACGAAGGCTTACAAGGAACTGTCAAAGCTGATAATGTTAAGTTAAATTTAGCGTCAAAAAATATGGAAATTTTTATGCAAAACAATAATAAAAAAATTGAAATTTCTACTAAATGATCAAAGAAAATAAATATGTCAAATATTAAAAAATTTAGGATTAAATCGTTTAAAGAAAATAGATCAATTTTAAGCCTTGATAAGATTTCTCTTAAATTTGGGAGAAAAATAATTCTTGATAATTTAAATTTAAAATTAAATAACGGTCAAATATTAGGATTATTAGGTCCGAATGGTGTAGGTAAATCAACAATATTTAACCTGATCACTGGATTGCTTTCTCCTGATTTTGGTAAAATTTCAATTAATACTGAAATTGTTAATGATTATCCAATTTATCAAAGAACTCTAAAATTCAAGATAGGTTTTGTTCCACAACATGGTGGTTTTTTTCACGACTTAACAGTCTATGAAAATTTAAAAGCAATAGCTGAAATAACCATAGAAAATCAAAGTTATAGAGGAGAAAAAATTGACTCATTAATTTCAAAATTTGAACTTGATCCTGTAAGAGATATAAAGGCGGATTTCCTTTCAGGTGGTCAAAAAAAAAAACTAGTTATTGCAATTGCATTAATATCTGATCCAAAAATTCTTTTACTTGATGAGCCATTTGCAGCTTTGGATGTGATGACAATAAAAACCTTGCAAGAAATTATTGTTGATCTGCAAAGAAATAATAATATCTCTGTTATTTTATGCGATCACCAAGCTAGAGATTTATTGGCATGTGTTGATACTGCAGCAATTATTCATAATGGGAAAGTTGTTGCTCATGGAACTCCTACTAATTTGATCCAAAATATTGATGCCCAAAACGTTTATTTTGGAGATTCTTTTAAAATTAGTTAATTAAAATATAGTGAAAAATTTTATAAGCATTTCTAAAACTATTCAACCTTTCAATAAAAACCTAACAATAGAAGGTGATAAAAGTTTATCAATTCGTTGGGCACTGTTAGCTTCTCAAGCATCAGGAAAATCAAAATCTATAAATCTTCTAAAATCTGAGGATGTGATTGATACATTAAGATGTCTAAAAAAACTTGGTATTAAAGTTAGGCTAACCAAAAATTTTTGTGAAATCATAGGGAATGGTCTTAATAAATTCAAATATAAGAAAAATTTAGTTTTAAATGCTGGTAATTCCGGAACACTTGGTAGACTTTTAATTGGACTTTTAATCCACTCAAATGAGAAAATAAAAATTATTGGTGATAAAAGTTTATCTAGAAGAGATTTTCAAAGAGTCACAAAACCTTTATCTAACTTTGGTGCAAAGTTCCAAACAAATTCAGGAAAACTTCCTATTTATATTAATGGAACTAATAAACCAAGACCAATAACTTACTATGAAAATAAAGGTTCAGCTCAATGTAAAAGCAGCATTATGTTAGCTGCATTAAATACTAAAGGTATAACAAAGATTAAGGCAAAAAAATCTCGTGATCATACTGAATTATTATTTAAACATCTGAATTTACCAATAAAAATTTATAAAAATAAAAAATTTGATTATATTGATATTGATGGTGGTAGACAAATTAAACCAATTAATTACAAAATTCCATCAGACATAAGTTCTAGTGCTTTTTTTATTATTCTTACAGCTTTATCGAAAAATTCAAAATTGAATATAAAGAACGTTAATGTTAATCCAACTAGAACAGGCATATTGAAAATTCTAAAATTAATGGGTATTAAAATAAAAACTAATAACGAAAGAATTTATAAAGGGGAAAAGATAGCTGATTTATATGTAGAAAGTACAAAAAAATTGAAATCAATAAATTGTCCAATTAAATTAAATAGCCAAGCAATTGATGAATTTCTACTGATTTTCCTAGTTGCAGCAAAAGCAAAAGGAGTTTCGTATTTTAAGAAATTGTCTGAACTTAATCAAAAAGAGAGTCCAAGACTTTTGTGGGGGTCTAAAATTTTAGATAAAATGGGAATTAAAAATATAGTATCAAATGATAGTATTAAAATTTATGGTAATCCTAAATTAGAAATAAAAAAAAATATTGTAATTAAAAATTTTTTAAAAGATCACAGAGTTTTTATGACAAGTGTTATAGCTGCATTAATCTTTGGGGGGAATTGGCAAATATTTGATAAAATCTCAATAAATACTTCTTTCCCCTCTTTTCTGAGGAAAATTAGAAAATTAGGGGCTCAAATTAAGTGAAAATTTTGAGAGATATGCTCTAAATCGATAAAAAAACTCAAAAATTAGGTATTGTTTTAAATATATTATGAGAATTATAAGATTCGATGTTGATTAAAACGCCAAATTTAACTAAAAGTTCCAGGTTTTTAAAATTTTAATGCAAAAAGGATTAAAACATTAATAATGGAAATATTTAAAGATCTTTCAACACCTGCCTCTAAAGAGTTTGAGAAGTTATTAAATAGTCAACTTTCTAAAATAAATATTGAAGAAGGAAAAATTATTGAAGGAAAAATAAATAAAATAACTGAAAAATTTGTTTTTTTATTTGTTGAGGGTCTTAAAAGTGAACCAGTGCTCGATATAAATGAGTTAAAAAGCATGGGTATGACAGACAAAATAAAAGTCGGAGAGACGATATCAGTATTACTTGAAAAAATTGAAGATAAGAATGGAGAAGTTCTTGTATCTGCGTCTAAAGCTATGAAAATTAAAGGATGGGACAAACTTGTTGAAGCATATGAAAAAAATGAACCGATAATGGGTAAAATTACGTCTAAATGTAAAGGAGGATGTATTGTAGAGCATATCGACACTGGTTCATTAATGTTTCTTCCAGGATCTCAAATTGATTCAAAACCGTTAAAAGATATCAGTCATTTAATGAATGAGCCTCAAAAATTTGCATTAATAAAATTGGATAAAGTTCGTGGCAATGCATGTGTGTCCAGGAGAGAAATTATCTCATCTCATAAAAAAGAAGATAAGGCAAAAATTATCGAAAAATACAAGGTTGGAGATATAATTAAAGGTGCTGAAGTAAAAGGTTATAGTACTTTTGGATGTTTCTTTAATGTTAATGGTGAACTTGATGTATTAGTTCATTTACAGGAAATTTCATACTCAAGAGTTCATCATCCAGATGAAGTTTTTAATATTGGAGAGAAACATGATTTAAAAGTTATCTCTGTTGATAAAGAAAAGTTACAAGTGGGGTGTTCTGTAAAACAATTATCTCCTGATCCTTTCGAGCATATTGAGAATTATGAATTAAAGAAAGTTTACAAAGCTAAAGTAGTGAAGATAATGGACTTCGGAGCATTTTGTGAATTAGAGCCAGGTTTGACAACTTTACTTCACTCAAGTGAACTAAGTTGGGTAAAAAAAAATGTCTCTGCAAAAAAAATGTTTAAGGTAGGTCAAGAGATTGACTGTGTCATCACAGAAATAGATAAAGAAAAAAGAAGAGTCGCTATTTCTCATAAATTAACTCAAGAAAATCCTTTTGAAGTATTTGAGAAGAAATATCCAATCGGGACTATTATCGAGGGAGAAGTGGTTAACAAAAATGAATATTCACTTTTTTTAAGGACTAATGACATTGATGTCGATGCATTTTTACATTGTAATGATCTAACCTATCTAAATAATGGTGAGGAAGAATTAACAAAGTATAAAAAAGGAGATAAAATTAAAGTAAAAGTTTTAGAGATCAAAATTCCTGAGCAAAAAGTTAGAGTAGGATTACGACAAACACAAAAGGATCCTTTTGATTGGTTCAAAGATAAGAAAATTAATCAAACCATAACTGTGAAAATTATATCAACAGATAATAAGGGTTTGATCGTAAGGCCAGAAGGGTGTGAAATGGATTTCAATATTAAAAAATCTCAAATTGCAATTAACTCTGCTGATGCAAGACCATCTAGATTTACAGGTGGTGAAAGAATCGACTGTGCGATAGCTGAACTTGATTTTACTAAAAGAAAGGCTATTTTAAGTATTAAACTTTTAGAAGAGATAGAAAAAAAAGAAGCCTTAGAAAAATATGGAGCTGAAGGTTCAGGTAAAAATTTACCATTCTCATCTTTGTCTGAGGATTTAAAAAAGAAAGATAAAGATTAAAAATTGGCTATTGTAAAATCAAAGCTTTTAAAACAACTTTCAAAAAATTATCCAAATTTTCTTAAAAAAGACTTAGAAAAATTTATCAACATTATTTTAAAAGAAATAAAACAAACCCTAAAAAGAAATGAGAGAGTTGAACTTAGAGGTTTTGGAGTTTTTTCATCTAATGTCCAAAAAGCGAGAATTTCAAGGAACCCTAAAACAGGAGAAAAGGTAAATACTCCTGAAAAAAAAACAATTCACTTCAAAATGGCTAAAGATTTGTTTAAAAAATTAAATAATGAGAAAGAATAAAATATTCATTGCTTGTGACAACACTAATGTTTTTAAAATTAAAGAAATCATAAAAAAAACACAGAGTTCGAACTTAAAAATTGGATATAAATTTGGTCTTGAATTTTTAAATTCAAAAAATGGAAGAAATTTTATATCGAAATTAAGAAATAAGATTATTTTTGCAGATCTAAAACTTCATGACATTCCAAACACATGTGTTTCTGCAATAAATGCAATCAAAGACCTGAGAATAGATTATTTAACGATACATATTAGTTCGGGACTGAAAGCTTTATCCTTTTCAAAAAAAGTATCTGGAAAAATTAAACTAGCAGGAGTGACTGTATTAACGTCACTGGATAACAAAGCTTTAAAGCAAATTGGTTTTAATAAAGATGTTAAAAAACTAGTTTTACACCAGGCAAAGCTAGCTTCGAAGGCTAAATTAGATGCAATAGTTTGTAGCGCTCAAGAAGTTAATATTGTTAAAAAAGTTTTTAAAAAAGAAATTATTACTCCTGGAATAAGATTTAATTCAAAAAATAATGATCAAAAAAGAACTTTAACACCAAAACAAGCTTTTAAAAATGGAAGCAATTGGCTTGTAATAGGAAGGCCTATAACAAAAGGTAATATCAAAAAAAATATAAATAGATTAATCGATCATTTAAAACAATGACGCTAAAGTCTAAAATTTGTGGGGTTTCAGATCCTAAAGTATTAAATTTTATTGTTAATCATAACCACCCTCCACAGTTTATAGGATTTATTGTTAATTATCCAAAATCGAAAAGATATGTTGATATTAAAAAACTAAAAGAACTTATGAAAATTGAAAAAAAAAATTCTTTCTATGTAGCAGTCCTTGTGAATCCTAATCAAAATATTCTAGAAGAAATTAATGGAATGCCATTCGACTATTATCAACTTTATGATTGTGACCCTAGTAAAATAAAATCAATAAAAGAAAGATATAAAAAGAAAATTATTACTGCAATAACAATAAATGATATTGGAGATGTAAATAAATACAAAAAGTTTATTGATACAACGGATATTTATTTATTTGATAGCAAAGGATACGAAAATAGCATGTCATTTAATCACACACTTATAGAAAAATTAGATCTAAATAAAGAAGTTATGATTGCTGGTAATATTCAAGTTGATGACGATCTTGAAAATTTAAATAAAATAGCACATATTGTTGATATATCTGGTGGATTAGAAACTGATGGATTAAAAGATGTTTCCAAAATAAATATTTTTTTAAATAAAATGAAAAATTTATAATATGAAATTAAAAAAAAATGTCCCCTTAATTGATCAACATGACAGACATGGATTTTGGGGTAAAAAATTTGGTGGTAGTTTTATTCCCGAAACTCTTAAAAAACCGATTGAAGACTTAACCATAAAATTTGAAAAACTAAGAAAAGATAAAAAATTCATAAAAAAAAGAGATTTTTACTTCCAAAATTACATCGGTTCTCCAACTTCATTTGTAAAATTAGAAAATCTATCTGGTCATCTAGGTGGAGCTCAAATTTGGGCAAAAGTTGTATCAGAGGCTAATGGTGGAGCCCATAAAATATATAACGCTACTGTTCATGCTTTGATATGTAAAGCCATGGGTAAAAAATATATTGTTGGTGATACTGGAGCTGGATATGCAGGTAAGATGTTGAGCATGGCTGCTAAAAAATTTGGACTTAAGTGTAAAATTTTTATGGGGGCGAAAGATATTAAAAGACAAAAACCTAATTGTGATGCAATGAGGAGAAATGGCGCTGAAATTGTACCTGTTTATTCTGGAAGTCAAACTTTGGTAGATGCTGTAAGTGAATGTATGAGATATTGGGTATCAAACTGCGATAATACACATATGTGTGTAGGCTCCACAGTTGGGCCAAATATTTTTGTAAAAATTTGTGGATGGAGTACTGCTCAAATTTCAAGAGAATTAAAGATTCAATTAATAAAAAAATTTAAAAAAATGCCAAAAAAAATTAAGCTTATCAACTGTGTAGGGGGTGGTAGTTCTGCTTATGGTTTTTGGAGTGAATTTATTGATTATAGCAAAAAACAGATTGAATTAATTGGTGTCGAAGCAGGTGGTCCAAAAAATTCAAAATTACACGCTGCACCCTTGAGCAGAGATGCTAAAATTGGAGTTCTACATGGTGCTGCATCTTATGTTTGTCAAAATAATGAAGGTCAAATTCACGAAACAGAGTCAATTAGTGCTGGTTTAGACTATCCTGGAGTAAGTCCAATTCATTGTTTTTTGAAAGATACAAAAAGAGCAAGATATACTTTTGCAACTGATGAGGAGGCTTTAAGTGCATACAAATTAGTAACAAAATTTGAAAAATTAAACCCAAGTTTAGAACCTAGTCATGCTTTTGCAGAAGCAATTAAAATTGCTCCCAAATTAAGTAAAGATACGATTTGTATTGTGAACTCTTGTGGAGATGCAAAAAAAGATAGAGATATATTAAAACAAAGATTAGGAAAATATTAATGAATAATTCTTTAATTCATCAAACATTCAAAATTACAAAGAGTGAAAATAGACCAGCTTTACTGACATATATAGTCGCTGGGGATAATACAAAAAAAAAATCATTAGAAATATTAAAATCAATCTCTAAATATGCTGATATTTGTGAATTAGGCTTTCCTCATAACACTCCAATTGCTGATGGTGGTCAGATTCAAACTAGCGCTTATCGTGCAATCAAAAATGGAATTAAAATTAATGACGTTTTTTCAATTGCAGGTCAATTTAAAAAACTTAATAAAAACAAACCAATTATTTTAATGGGTTATTACAATATGATTTATCAATATGATGAAAATAAATTTATTAAAAGATGTCAAAAATCACAAGTAGATGGTCTTATTGTTGTAGATTTGCCATTTCCTGAAAACAAAAATTTTGCTGAAAAGTGTAAAAAAAAAAATATTAATTTTATTCAGCTTATTTCACCCACTACATCAAGAACACGTTTAAAACAAATTGTCAAAAATTCCCATGATATGATTTATTATATTAGTATGTTATCTACGACCGGAGGAAAATTAAAAGTTTCTCCAAAAAAAATATTAGAGGAATATTCAAAAATAAAAAAACAAAATTTATCTAAAAACGTAGTTATAGGATTCGGAATAACCGAAAAAACTATAAAGTCTCTCAAAAAAGCTGATGGATTAGTTGTTGGAAGTGCGATTTGTAAAGAAATAACTAACTCAATTAAAAAAAGACAAAATATCGTCACAAATGTTACTAATGTGGTAAAAAAATTAATAAAAGAAATAAAATGAATTGGATAACTAAAATAATCAAAGCAGGCGAAAAAATTAAATCTGCTATCCACAAAAGAGCAACAAAAGAAGACATGGCTAATAGTGATTGGACTTCATGTTGTAGAGGTCCAATTCTAAAAAAAAAATTAGAAGAAAATCTTTGGGTTTGCCCTGATTGTAATAAACATCACAGAATAAATCCTAAACAAAGATTTGATATTTTGTTTGGAAAAAATAATTATCAAATATTTAAAACACCAATTCCAAAAGATGATCCTTTAAATTGGACTGACTCTAAATCGTATAAAGTTAGATTAAAAAGTGCTAGAAAAAAAACTGATATGGATTGTGGAATGATGGTTGTATCTGGATCAATAAATAATATTAAGATTACTGCAGTTGCTTCAGATTTTGAATTTTTAGGTGCTTCAATGGCAGCAGCAGAAGGTGAGGCTTTTTTGTACGGTATTCAATATGCAATAGAAAATAGAACACCTTTTTTATGTGTAAGTTCTGGTGGTGGGATGAGAATGATGGAAAGTCTAATTTCTTTATCACAAATGACAAGAACGACTTTAGCAATTAATGAATTAAAAAATAATAATCTTCCATATTTAGTTTGTATTACTGATCCTACTGCTGGAGGAATTACAGCGTCTTATGCGATGTTAGGTGATATTCATATTGCTGAGCCTGGTGCTCTAATTGCTTTCGCAGGAGCTCGGGTAATCCAAGGAACTGTTAAAGAAGAACTTCCTGAGGGTTTTCAAAAAAGCGAATATGTTGAAAAAACAGGATTTGTTGACTTGATTGTTGAAAGAAAAAATCTATCAGAAAAAATTGGAACTTTATTATCGATATTGTTAAAGAAAAATTCTGTTATAAATTCTGAGGAAAATGAAACTTCAGAAGATACTCAATCGCTTACAAAAGCTGCATCCTAAAGAAATTGATCTAAGCCTTGATCGTATAAAAACACTATGTAAAAAATTAGGTAATCCTCAAGACAAAATTAAAGCAATTTCTGTAGTGGGTACTAATGGTAAACAATCAACGATAAATGCAATTTTTGCAATCCTTAAAGAGTCAAAATATAAATGCAATATTTATACTAGTCCTCATATTCAGAAAATTAATGAAAGATATATTTTTAATAACCAAGAATTAGATGATGAAAAATTAGCTGATCTTTTTGAAAAAGTTGAAAAAATTAATGATAATCAACAAATTACATTTTTTGAGATGCTAACAGCATGTTATTTCTTTGAGTCAGCTAAATATCCTGACAACATTAATCTTATTGAGGCAGGATTATTTCATAGATTTGATGCAACAAACATTCTTAAAAGTAATTTAGCTAGTATAGTATGCTCAATAAGTAAAGATCATCTTGATTGGTTGCCAAAAAATCAGCAAACAATTGAGAAAATTGTATTTGAAAAAACATCATCTCTTTTAAACTCAAATATAATTGTATCTAAACAAAGCTCAATTAAAACAACTGAAAGTATAAAAAAATCAATTTCACAAAACTTATCTAATAAATTGTTCTTTAATGAAGATTATAGTTATTCTAATGGAGAGAATGGTTTTTTTTATTATGAAGATAAATTTGGTGGGTTAAAACTACCATTACCAAATATTCTTGGACAATTTCAGTTAGAAAATATTTCAACAGCAATAGCATCGATAAGACATCTAAATTTAGAAATTAAGGATGATGATATAAAAAAAGGAATTACCAAAATAAAAAGTATTGGCAGATTACAAGAAATAAAGTCTGGAAAAATTAAAGATTTAATCAAAAATAACAAATTATTGTTAGATGGAAGTCATAATGAAGATGGCGCTAGGGTTTTAAATGAGTATCTTCAAACTTTAGATTGTAATAAGCATTTTATTATAGGAATGATGTCTAATAAAGATCATGAAAAATATATTAGCTACTTTAAAGAAATTTCATCTATAACCACTGTTGACATCCCTAATCAACAAAATGCTATCAGTGGTAAAAAATTGAAAGAAAAATTTAAAAATGTTTTAAACGTTAATTATGAGGAAAATATTGAGAAAGCAATTAAAAACTTGTCGCTTAAAGAAAATGATATTTTGATAATTACAGGATCTTTATATTTAGCTGGTGAAATATTAAACTTAAATTAAATATTTTTTTCTAAAAATTCTTTCATTTGACTTTCAGGAACCCCACCAACTTTTCTATCAACCTCAACACCTTTTTTATAGATTATCACTGTTGGAACGCCTCTTATTCCAGCAGCACTTCCTGTGTTAATACCACCATCTTCTATATCAGCGTAATAAAAACCAGCTTTGTCCTTATACTCAACTGCAAGTTTATCCATAACTGGTTTAAGAGACTTACAAGGGCCGCACCAAGCAGCGCTAAACTGAATTACTGAAACGTCTTCACTTTTAATTTTGTTTTCAAAATCTTCATCTTTGAAATCTATAAGCATAAATACTTTCTATAAACTTGTATCTTAAAGTCAACTAGGCAATTTCATATTTCTTCTCAATAGACATAATAAAATCGTTTATTTCGTCTAGTTTATTTAATTCAATTTTATCATCTCTTTTATCTGCTTGATCTCTCAAATAGTCGATTTCATTATATGCCATATTAACCGTTTGCCATTTCTCCTTATTCTTACTTAATATACGTCTAGCAATTTCACTCTTAATATTTCTATATAAATCAGGTGGTAAAATTTGGGGTGCTTCTTGATAAATTATTTTTTGACCAAACCAACTACATCTTTTGTCTTGAAATTTATCTAGTAATCTCAACTTATCTTCCCAAGATGAACTATGCCAGGTTTTAAAAAGAGCAGTATCTTTATTTGGAATAAATTTTTCATACAAAGTTTCTTCAGGTAACAAATCTTCCTGGGTTTTGGTTTGCTCTTTTTCCTCTGCTGCCTCTCTATTTATAATTTGTATATTTTTACAAAAATTTTCATTATTTCTGACCATTTGTGCTCTTTTTTTTATTGTTTCTAAATCTAGGTCTGAATAGGGTTTTTGTTTTAAGGCAAACTCTTTATCCAAAATTACTGGAGCTTTATTAGTTTTCAAAACTCTCAAAGCTTTAGGGCTATATTTTTTTAATATATCTCTTAATTGATTTACTGATAAGTTTAATATTGGTTCTGGATCTCTTCTTAAATCCCAAACATATCCCCACGATGCGTAAGATGGATGAAAACAATGATTTGGATGTAGTGTGCTAGTGAGATACATCATATTTCTACCCTTCACATTTTCAAAAATAGAATATATGCCTTCATTTTTCAAAAACGTTTCTACGCTTGTTTTAGTTGATGTTTTTAAAAATTTTTCCCAATTTTCTTTATGTTTATCTTTAATAATTCGAAGGACCTTTAATGAATTTTGAGCATCTACATAAGCAGTGTGACTTGCTGAGGTGTCAAAACCTTGCATTCTTGATAAAGATTCCAATGCAAGGCTTGGGTTTCCTGCTTCCGTTAATTCCGTTTTTAAAGTTTCGAAATTTAAAGTTTGAGCTGCTCTAGCTATGTGTAAACCATCATGTTCACAGTTAGGGGATGAGTGAGTCGCGTAAGGGTAACGATTGCCCTTAAAAAAATTAAAGTGAAACATTCTTCGATCAAAATTCAAATTTGACCAGCCCATAAACATTGCTGGGGCACATTTAGAGAAAAAATTTTCAACAGCACCTAAAAAATCGTAATGTGAATAATTGCCTTTGGTTAACAAATCGATACTAGTCGAATTAACAAGTAAGGCCTTTGCACTAGGAACTTCTCCTTCTGGCATTCGACCCCTAATATTCAATTTCCCAATTTCTTTTAAATTCTTATCAACAACAACTGCCCCAACCTCAATAATAGATCCCCAAATGGTACTGTTAGTTGTTTCGGTATCGTAAATTACTATCTTATCCATTTTTTATTAAAGTAAATTATTCATTTCATTAAACTTTTTTAATCTACCTAAAAACAAATTTTGATATGTTATTAGTTCAGGCCCTTGAATTTTAAACTCTTGAAATAAATTTTCCACTGTACAAACTAGAATAACACAAGACGTGATATTTGAATTATAAACAACATTATGTGCTAAAGAGTAGGCTGCAGTTTGTAAAAACCAAGAGTCTATATACTCAGCTTTTTTTGGTTTGTTTGACTGTTTAAAATCAATTATTGTTTCTTTTCCCTCATAAACACCCACGCAGTCTGCTGTGCCCGCATATCTTTCAGGATAATGCATAGTGGCCTCCACACCATATATTTCCTCTAATCTATTTGTTAAACCTTTATCAATAATTTCTTTTGCCATTTTTTTATATTGCTCATTGTCCTCAAAGAAACTCAAATTTTCTCTCCCTAAAAGAAAAGACTCTAAATAGCTATGCATCTGAGAACCTCTACTACTTGCTGCCTTTGTAATAGCTTCAGCTTCTTTGTGACCGGTTCTCTCTCTCCAGTTAGCTAAGGCTGCTTTATCTTCCTCGGACTTTGTTGCATCAAGTATTGATGTTACACTTGGTAACTTTGTTTCTCCTAATAAGTATCTTCTTATTCCATCTTCTGTTGCTCTTGAACTTTTAGGATAGTTATATTTTTTGTTCCAACGCATGTGATTTCTTATAGTCGGTATTATCTGAAAAAAGAAATTATTTTTTAACTTGTTTATTTCTTTCAACAAAACTCTCAACGTTTTCTGTTAGAACAGCTTTTTCAACTTGCTCGGGATCTTTTATATTTTCTAGAGTCCTAGTAATTGATCTGGCATCTTTTCCAAAACTATCAACAACCGTCATCGCTTCTTCAAGTTTTTTTCTTAATTTATAAATATTATCAAAATGACTAGAAAATCTCGTACTTATAGTTTTTAAATGATCATAAATCTCAGTTGCGTGTTTTGAAATTTTAAGAGACTGAAAGCCCATGTGTAAGGATTGTAAATAAGCTGAAAGAGTATTTGGGCCACAAATTACTATTTTATATTTTTTCATTAATTCTTGCGTTAATAACTCCTTAGTACTTGGGTCTTGATACTCAGTTAATTCTTTATAAAGACTTTCTGTAGGCGCGTATACTATTGCAAAATTTGAGGTTTTAGGTGGAACAATATACTTTTCCATAACACTTTTTGCTTTTGCCTTAAATGCACTTGCTAATTTTGCTCTAGCATCAGCAACTGCCTTCTTATCATCTGCCTCGTGCGCATCTGTAATTGCCTTAAATTTTTCTACTGGAAAATGAGAGTCTACCGGAACCAAAACATCTCCTTGAAGCTTGATTGCAAATTCTACATTTTCACTGGTATCTTCTTTCATTTTGACATTAGTCATATATTGAGACGCAGGTAACAAATCCTTGATTAAAGCATCCAAAGAATATTCAGCTAAAGTTCCATATTTTTTAACCCCTGCTAAAATTTTAGTAATCCCCTCTTGGCTTTGATTTAGCAATTTTACTTGCTCGTTAAAATTCCCAACTTTCTCATCAACTTTAGTTAAGGCCTCAGTCATATCTTTTGTAACCCCAGTTGATAAAGAGTTAAATGAAGTAGACATCGAGCTTAAGGATGTATTGATTGTAGAATTTAGGCTATCTTTTAACCTCACTATTTCAGCATTTAAATTAGCTAATTCCTCAGCTTCTTTATTCTCATTTTCGTCTTTAGGTTTTGATTTTAAATTTAAGTATAAAATACCTAATGTTGCACCAAGCAATATGATCAAAATTATTAGTAGAATCGTGTCCATATTTACTAAGATATACGTGTTTTACCCTAAATCTACTAATTTATTTTAAAGATAAATTACTTGGAAAGTAGTCTAATCAAGTTTTTTAATCCCTTCTTTTTACTGTTTTTCTTTGAAGTGAAAATACAAGCTTGAGATTTTAAAATTTCTCCGTCTTTTAAAACTCTAAGATTGTTTGCTCTTAAAGTCTCACCACTTGAACTTATGTCTGTGATCAATTCTGCTGAACCAGTAAAAGGGTATGCCTCGGTCGCTCCCAAACTATCAATCAATTTAAATTGGGTAACACCTTTTGAAAATAAAAAATTTCTGGTTAAATTAGCATACTTGGTAGCAACCCTTAATCTTTTTTTCTTTTTGTCTCTAAATTCAAATGCAATTTCTTCTAAGTCAGCTATTGTTTGAACATCAATCCAAGGATCAGGTATAGCCACAACTAAATTGGCTTTTCCAAAATTAAGTTTTTTAATTACATTTATTTTGTTTTGAGTATTAATCTCGCTTTCTTTTAATAAATCAAAACCAGAAAAACCGATATCTAAAGAGCCATCTCCTAATCTTTCAATAATTTCTCTAGCGTGCAAATATAAAATTTTTACATTTGATTTATTTTTTATTGAACCTATTAAATCTCTTTCTCCTCGTTCAGAGCTAAGTTTTAATTTTTTTTTGGTAAAAATTTTTAAAACATCTTTTCTTAGTCGTCCCTTACTTGGTATTCCTATATTTATTAAATTTTTCATGATTGATAATTTATGTTAAGAGCTGCTCCAACTGCTGGCACATGTTTTTTTGAACCAAGATCAGAAATTAAGTTGTCATAACGACCGCCATTACAACAATTAATAATTTTTGACTTTGATTTGATGTCTATTTTAAAAACTATGCCAGTGTAATACTCCAATTGTCTACCAAAGGCGGTTGAGAAAACCACATTCAATTTAGATATTTTATTTTTCGAGACAGGAAAATATTTCGGATCAACAAAAAGGTTTATTTTATGTTTTTTAAAGAATTTATTTAATTCCTTTGCAGCTTTATTTATTGGACATTTAATTTTTAGAAACTGTTTAATAATTTTGGATGTATTACTTCCTTTACTCGCTCTTCTTGGATCCTTAATCTTTTTATCAAACCTTTCTAAAATTTCTTTTAATGTTCTACCTGCAACAATAGATGATTGATCATCCTTTAACATTTTTAAATATCGTCTTTTATCAACCTCAACAATAGTTGGATCTACATCAGAATTTGTTTCTAATCTTTTTAATAAATCACTGAAATAGTCTTCTCGCCAAAAATGTCTTGTAAGTCTCAATTTCCATCTTTTTGGTATATCTAATTTAGATATTAGAAGATTAAAAATCTCTACATTACCAATAGTGAGAGTGCCAGTTGAGTATTTCAAATTTTTTAGTGATTTAAGTGATGTATTTATTATTTCTTTGTCATCATTTTTTTCATCTTTTGATCCTATAATCTCAAAACCAACTTGATTTCGGATTATAGAGTCCTTTTTATTCTGAGATTTTCTATAAGCCTGTCCGCTATAAAATATTTTTTCTTTGCCCTTTAAATTGTTTTCTAAATATCTAAGACAAGAAGCAATGGTAAGGTCTGGTCTTAAACATAATTCATTACCTGTCTGATCTGTAAATGAAAAAATAAATTTTCTAAAACTTTCACCAGATCTTTGAACTATATGATTTGTCTCAATAACTGATGGTAATTCAATATATTTAAATCCTTTAGACTGAACTGATTTAAGGATTTTGTTAGATAAATTTTTTGATTTCATTTATTAAATTTTCTTTTGGAAATGTAATTTGGTTATTATCCCCTTTAGCCCCAAGTAAATTTTTTAATGTTATTTTATTATCTTTAAATTCATTTTCACCGCAAATAACTGCAACTGGACATTCTCTTTTGTTAGCATAAGTAAGTTGCTTACCTAGATTTTTTTTGCTATCCAAAAATATTTCAGAATTGATATTATTTTTTCTTAGATTATCTAAAATTTCGTAATAATTTTTTAAATATTTTTCATCCATTACACAAACGATAACTGGATTTTGTAGATCAATTTCTACTTGATTTAATTGTATCATTGCAAATAGCAATCTATCAACACCAATACTCATACCTGTCCCTGGAATATCTACACCCTTAAATCTTGAAATTAATTTATTATACTGTCCGCCTGAGCAAATACTTCCAATATCAACTTCCTTACCTTTAATATTTTTTGCTTTAAAATTTAAATTGGTTTCAACACAAAACCCATCATAATAATCTAAACCTCTAACTATCGCAAAATTAGTTTTTACTTGATCGGAGTAATTTCCAAAGTTTAAAACTTCAAATAATTCTTCCAATTCTTTAATGCCATCTTGGGTAACAGGATTTTTAAAATTTTCTTTAAGTTCCTTTAAATCTTTAATCCTTAAAAAATTTAAGATTTTTGAAGCTTGATCATCGCTTAGGTTTGCTCCTTTTGTTACAGCTCCACTTTTATCTTTTCTCTCTTTTTTTAATAATTCTTCGACACCATTTAAACCAAAACCTGGTTTATCGAGTTTATCTATAGCTCTCATTACTTTAATTTGTTTATCTTTTTCAATCTTCAAATCCTCGATTAAACCTTGAACGATTTTTCTATTACTCACATTAATAATAAACTGATCTTTTTTTAAACCACAATCTATTAAAGTATTTGAGATCAAATTACACAACTCAGCATTGGCTTGTGCGGGATTAACATTTCCAACTATATCACAATCTGCTTGAGTAAATTCTCTGTACCTAGCATTTCCAGATTTTTCATTTCTAAATACATTTTGAATTGCATATCTTTTATATATTGAAGGAAGCTCTTGATTATTTTGTGCAACAAATCTAGCAAGTGGACTTGATAAGTCATATCTTAAAGTAATATTCTTTTCACCATCATCGAATGTAAACACATCAGACATAGGATTATTCTCATCCTCTGCAAGAAAGGAGCCTATATTTTCACTAATTTCAAATGATGGAGTTTCTAATGGATCAAATCCATATTTTATAAAATTTTTCTCAATAACCCTTAATAGTCTTTTTTTGAGAAGTAATTTTTTATTCCATCTATCTTCAAAACCTGAGGGTAATCCAGGAATTAATTTATTTTCTTTATTCATTTTTTGGTACCTTGAGTAGGTTACGCTCCTACGACTTCGGATCCACAAACCGACGTGATGCTATTTCACCATCAAGGCATATCCTTTTTAGTTTTATCTTATTTTATTGTTATTTAAAATTATAATATAAATGATTATTTGCTAGCTTTAGCCAGCATGGAAATGAGAGTGCACACCTCTATTAGTTCCTCTAAGAGAAAATCTTTGAGTACTTGAATTTTGTTTGTAATAAAATACTTTTTTATTCATGAGCGGTCTTTTAGACAAAAATTAAAATTATTCAACCCTTAAAAGAAAAGGACGTTTTCTCAATTTTAAAGAAAACGCCCTAATTATATAACGAATATTAATCCAATTTTTTCAAATTAACTGCTGAAGGGCCTTTTGGACCATCTTCTAATGTAAATTCAAGTTTATCTCCCTCATTAAGATATCTCATTCCTGCAGCTTTTACTGCACTAGCGTGAACGAAAGCATCTTTTTCCTTATCTTCTCTTTCGATAAATCCGAACCCCTTCTTACCATTGAACCATTTTACAGTTCCTTTTAATGTACTCATCTTATTTCTTAGTCCTTTTGTTATTTATTAATCATTTAAGTTAAATTTTTTTAAAATTAATTTCAAGTTGTTTTGATGGTGCCTCGGGAAGGATTCGCACCTCCGACACAAGCCTTTTCAGGGCTCTGCTCTACTCCTGAGCTACCGAGGCAAAATTTAACCTCTAAAGATTATCCTGCCTTTAGTAAGATCATAAGGTGTCATTTCTACAGTAACATTATCACCTTGTAACACTCTAATTCTATTTTTTCTCAACTTACCAGCCGTATGAGCTGTAACCACATGTCCATTTTCTAGTTGAACTCTAAACATTGCATTTGGTAATAAATCAGTAACTTTACCTTTAAATTCAAGTAAGTCTTGTTTTGACAAATCTATTTTCTCCTAATTCTTTTAATTACAGATTGAGCGTGTCCAGCTAACCCTTCATAATTTGCAAGAGTTATAACTGATGGTCCAAGACTTTCAATACCCTTTTTTGATAAATTTATATATGAAATTCTTTTACAGAATTCATTCACGCTCATACCACTAGAGTATTTTGCTGAACCATTTGTTGGCAATATATGATTTGACCCTATATTATAGTCAGTCATAGCCATGACCGCATATTTTCCAACACAAATTGATCCTGAATTTTTGATTTTTGGCAAAAAAGATTTGTAATTCTTTACATTAAGTTCTAAATGCTCTGGTGCAATTTTATTTATTACATCAATTATCATTTTATTTGATCTTACATATATTATAATTCCATTATTAATTAAGCTTTTTTTAGCAGTAGATAATCTTGAAATTTTTTGAAGCTGATTAAAAATTTCTATCTTAACTTTTTTTATAAAATTTTTATCTTTAGCTAATAATATACACTGCGTATTAATATCATGTTCAGCTTGAGCAATTAAATCACTTGCAATCCATTCTGGATTTGAAAATTTGTCACTTACTATTGTAACCTCAGATGGTCCTGCTGTCATACCTTCTATTCCTACATCACCGAAAACTTCTTTTTTAGCTGCAGCCACATAAGCATTTCCTGGTCCTACAATTTTATTTACTTTGTTTATTTTTTTTGTGCCATAAGCTAAAGCTGCAATTGCAGAGGGGCCACCTATAGAATATATTTCTTTAATCTTACATTTACGGGCTGCATACAAAACTGCTGGGTTGAGTTTTCCTTGGTAATTTGGATTTATCATAACAATTCTTCTAACTCCAGCTACCATTGCAGGTATTGCATTCATTAAAACACTTGAGGGATAAGATGCTGAGGAACCCGGAACATAAATAGCTACCGAGTCGATCGGAGAATATCTGTATTCAAGTTTATTTTTAAATTTATCAGTATATTTTATATTTTTGAACTTTTGAAAAGAATGAAACTTAAAAATTCTATTAAATGCTAAATCTATTGCTTTTTTTACTTTCTTATCAAGCAAATTTATTGATTTAGAAATTCTTTTATTAGATGGAATTAAAACGTTATTTTTATTAAACTTTTTTTCATACTTAAGTAAAGCTTTATCCCCATTTTTTTTTACATCTTTAATTATATTGATTACTGATCCTATATTAGAATTAATCTTATTTTTTCTTTTATTCAATATAATATCTAAAGTTTTATAAAAATTTTTCTTACTGCTATCTAGTTCTCTCATTTATCCTCTATTTCGTTTTGATCCTCCAGTCTTACTTCAATTGTTTCAGTAGTCAAAACAATGTGTGCGTTATTATTAAAAATTAAATTTATTTCATAATCATCTCTATTTTTCATATAATCTATACCAATTAATTCTAAAACTAACTCATTATTTTTTTGGTCAATATTTTTTGATTTTACCTTATCGACAAAATCAAATCTGCAGATACTATTAATTTTTTTGTTTAATTGATTTTTTTCAATTTTTTTACGCATTATTAACAATAAAAAAACTTTATTTGAAGCAAGATACTTTATATCCTTTACTTTCACTTTAGCACCTGCACTACAAGCTGAAATCATTTGTAAACCTTCATTATCTGTAGCAATAATTTGTGATTGATATTTTTTTTCCATTAGTTGATCCGTCTTATTTTAGCACCTACTTTACGTAATTTTTTTTCAATATGTTCATATCCTCGATCAAGATGATAAATTCTATTTATAACGGACTTACCTTTCGCCGAAAGCGCTGCTAATATAAGTGATACAGATGCTCTTAAATCTGTAGCCATTAATTCAGCTGGCGCAAAAGTTGTCTTACCTTTTACAAAAGCTTTGTTTCCACTAATTGAAACTCGTGCACCCATTCTATTCAGTTCAGCAACGTGCATAAATCTGTTTTCAAAAATATCTTCTTTTATTAAAGAATTTTTGTTTGCTTTGCATAGGAGCACCATAATCTGAGCTTGTAAGTCAGTAGGAAATCCAGGATATGGAGCAGTTCTTATATTCAAGTTTCTTATCTTTTTACTGCCTATAATTCTTATCTCATTTTTTTTCATAATTATTTTTGCTCCAATTTTTTTTAATAGATTTATTTCTGTTTGAATTATTTGTGGAATTATATTCTTAATTTTTAAATCTCCCTCAGTTACTACTGCAGCAATTAAATAGGTACCTGCCTCAATTCTGTCAAACATAACTGAGTAAGTTATTTGATTTAATTGTTCAACTCCCAAGATTTTTAGAGAACGTTTTGCAGTCCATTTTATTTTACAGCCAAGTTTTATTAAAAAGTTTACTAAATCTTTTATTTCTGGCTCTATTGCACAATTATTTAAAGTTGTTGTTCCTTTCGCTAAACAAGCTGCTATTATCAAATTTTCTGTAGCTCCAACTGATATTTTTGAAAAATTTATATTTGTGCCAACTAATCCTTTTGGTGCAGTTGCATAAATATAGCCTTGGACAATTTTATACCTAACTCCAAGTCTTGATAAGGCATCTAAATGAATATTTACAGGACGTGAACCAATTGCACAACCACCTGGTAATGAAACTTTAGCATTTCCAAATTTTGCCAATAAAGGGCCTAATACTAAAATTCCTGCACGCATAGTTTTAACCAGACTATAAGATGCAAATTTTTTATTTTGTTTATGATTATCTATAACTAAGTTTTTTTTTTCAAACTTTATTTTTGATCCTAATGATTGTAGTAAATTAATCATTGTTTCTATATCTTTTACTTTCGGTAAATTTTTTAAATAAACCTTTTTTTTTGATAACAAAGTAGCTGCAAGTATCGGTAGTGAAGCATTTTTTGAACCTGAAATCTTTATTTGTCCTCTGAGCTTATTTGCTCCAAAAACTTCAAGTTTTTGCATGATTAGACTTTAGGTAATGTTACGCCAGTCTGACCCATATACTTTCCATTTCTATCAGCATAAGTCACTTCTGGATTTTCATTTCCTTTTAGAAAAATGAACTGAGCAACTCCTTCATTGGCATAAATTTTTGCTGGCAAAGGTGTTGTATTAGAAAACTCTAATGTCACATAACCTTCCCATCCAGGCTCAAGAGGTGTTACATTTACGATAATACCACAACGGGCATATGTTGATTTTCCCAAGCAAATTACCAAAACATCATTTGGAATTTTAAATTTTTCAACAGTTCTAGCTAGCACAAATGAATTAGGAGGTATAATGCATTCGGTGACGTTTTTTGTCACAAAATTAGTTGGTTTAAAATTCTTTGGATCAACAATTTCTGAATTTACATTTGTAAAAATTTTAAATTCATCAGAAACTCTGGCATCATATCCAAAGGAAGAGAGTCCATATGAAATATTATCACCTCTTATTTGTTTTTCCTCGAATGGAGAAATCATATCTTTTTCTTTAGACATTTTTCTTATCCATTTATCTGACAAGACTGACATTATTTACTCTTCTTTTTATTTTTTTTTTGAAATATCTTTCTTTTTCTTAAATTTTTCCTTAACGCTAAACTTAATTTCTCATTTTTATCTTTATTATTCATTCTTTATCTGGATTCGTCAGAAAATCTAAAGTGATTGGTTTTGAAGCATCTAAAACTTTGTCTTTTTTTTCATCTTTTTTTACGCCCTCTTTTGCTAAACGTTTAGCTTTTTTTTCAGCAAGTTTTTTTTCTCTTTTTGCTTGCTTTTCCATTAGCTTAGCACTTTTTGTAGATTTATAGTCGTAGTGAATGCCCATAAAATTTCCTTAATTAGATATAAATCATATTCTTAAGAAAATTAAGGCAATAATTTGAAAAAAATGCTTTATAAGCTAAAAATACAATTATAGGTAATTGCTCCTGTAGTTAAATGGTATAACAAGTCCTTGGTAAGGACTAATTCCCTGGTCAGTACAGGGTGGGAGCACCATTATTATTCTCTATAAAATTTTTTTCTTAATAAAAATGTTATTATTACTAAAACCGCAAATATAATTAGAGGAATATAAATATCCGGGGAAAAAATAATATCACTAATTTTAGGTATTTGAAGATTTTCGTTTATAATTTTTTCTAAACCACTCCCAATAGAGGATACCAAAAAAATTTGAGGTACTATTCCAATAAGTGTCGCAAAGAAAAAGTTACTTATTTTGACGTTAAATAAAGCTGGAAGAAGACAGCTTAATTGCCAAGGAATACCGCCACAAAACCTATAGAATAATAAATAATTAAATTCTGATTTCTTAAATTTAATTTCTAAATTTTGAAATTTATTTAGAAACTTTTCCTTAATCAAATCCTTCAAAAAATAGTTTCCAAAAATATACAAAAAAGTTGCACCGATACTTAGTCCAAAAACTACTACAATCACACCTATCCATTTTCCTAATATGAAACCCCCTAATAAAGCAATGGGAGATCCAAAACCTAAAAAAGGAAATACCCAGAAAATTGTAAAAATAAGAAAACCTAATGATAATAAAAGAATATTTGTTTCTTTAAGCTCAGAAAAATATTCAATATTTACTTTAATAAAATCATAAGATGTTAATTCTTGAAAAGAAAACTTTGAAAATAAATAAAATAAAAATAGTCCGATTAATAGTACATAAGATACACCAATAATTAATTTAATTTTTTTTGGTTTTTCCATTAATTGTTATCGTAATTATAAAATCTTCTATTTGCTATTTATATATTTAATCACTATAAAGAGCCAAATTTAATAAAAAATTAACCACATTTTATGAAAAGAACATATCAACCATCTAGAATTAAAAGAGCAAGAAAACACGGTTTTAGGTCAAAAATGAAAACTAAAGGTGGAAGAAAGCTTCTGGCTAGAAGAAGAGCAAGAGGAAGAAAATCACTTACAGTTTCTGGTTAATTATATGAAAAGCAAAATCCTTGCTCTTTCTAATAATAAAGAATTTCAGGAACTTATTAAAAAAAAAAGGATTTCAAACAAGTACATTACAATCTACTTTGGTAAATTAGATAATAAAGATATCAAAAAATTAAATATTTCATTTTCTGTAAAAAAAAAAATTGGGAATGCTGTCAAAAGAAACAAGATAAAAAGAAGGCTTAAAAATATAATGAATGATGCAGTTAAAAGAATATCAATAAATTGTAATTTTTCTTTTCTTGTTATTGCTAAGTCAACTATGCTAAATAATGAATTTAAAATTATAAAGGATACTATATTTCAAGATTTTAAAAAAATTAAATAATGAATATTTTTACAAAAATTTTAATCAAACTTATAAAAGTATACAAATATTTTTTAAGTCCTTTAGCAGGACACTCATGTAGATATTTACCTACTTGCTCTGAGTATAGTATTGAAGCACTGGAATCATACGGATTCATTAAGGGTATTTACATTAGCTTAAAAAGAATCTTATCTTGTCACCCTTGGGGTAATGGAGGATATGATCCTCTCAAAAAAGAAATGAAAGTTAAAAAATAATGGACTCAAAAAATGTTATAGCTGCCGTAGCCTTATCTACAGCAGTAATTGTTTTATACTCTTTATTTTTTATACCTGAACAGACATCTGTAAATCAAAATAAAGCAGAAAATGATAAGATTGAACAAAGTACTGAAACTCCGAGTATTGAAAAAAAAGAAACCATAGTTGCTATTTCAAGAGATGAGGCGTTAAGTGAAAGCAAAAGAATTGAATTTGAAAATAATAATATTATAGGATCAATATCTTTAAAAGGTGCATCAATAGACGATTTAACTTTTAAAAAATATAAAGTAAGTCTTGATGAGGAGGAAAGAGTAACCTTATTAGGACCAAGGAACATTAAACAAGGTTATTTAATTGAAAGTGGATTTGTTACTTCTGATAAAAATATTGATGTCCCAAATTCAAAAACCGTTTGGTCGCTAGAGGGAAATAATAAGCTTACAGATAAATCTCCGATCAAACTATCGTGGACTAATAATCAGGGTTTAACATTTAAGAAAGAAATATCATTAGATGATGAATATCTTTTTACAGTAAAACAAAAAGTAATTAATAATTCAGATAAAAAATATGACTTTTATTCTTATGGTCAAATAATAAGAAATGAGATCCCAGAAATAATCGATTTTTTAATACTTCATGAGGGTCTAATTGCAACTTTAGATGACGAGTTAATTGAAGAAGATTATGATGATATTCAAGAAAAGAAGTTTACTAAAATAGCTAAGAAAGGTTGGTTAGGCATAAGTGATAAATATTGGATTACATCACTAATTCCACCAGAAAATACAGAATTTAAAACAACATTTGATTATAAAAATAAATTTAGAGCAAACTTTATTACAACAGATCCATTAGAATTAAATAAAAATGGCTCAATTGAGGAAGAATTGAAAATAATTGTAGCGGCTAAAAGAGTTGATGTAATTGATGGTTATGCAGAAACACTAAATATAGAAAAATTTGATTTAGTTATTGATTGGGGTTTCTTATATTTTATTACTAAACCCTTATTTTTTGGAATCGATTATTTCTTCAAACTTTTAGGAAACTACGGATTGGCCATTATAGCTATCACTATTTGCATCCGTTTAGCTTTTTTTCCATTAGCAAACTTTTCTTTTAGAAGTATGGCTAAAATGAAAGCACTTCAGCCAGAAATGGTACGTCTCAAAGAATTGCACAAGGATGATAAAATGAAATTACAGCAAGAGATGATGGCCCTCTATAAAAAAGAAAAAGTTAATCCCATGTCAGGTTGTCTTCCAATACTTGTTCAGATTCCAGTTTTTTTTGCTTTATACAAAGTTTTATTTGTGACTATCGAAATGAGACAAATGCCCTTTTATGGCTGGATACACGATCTAAGTGAACGTGATCCAACAAGTCTATTTAATTTATTTGGTTTATTGCCTTATGATGTACCATCATTCTTAGTTATTGGTGCTTGGCCAGTAGCAATGGGTGTTTCAATGTGGATCCAACAAAAGCTAAACCCAGCACCTACTGATCCAATGCAAGCAAAAATATTTATGTTTTTCCCTCTTTTCTTAACTGTAATACTTGCGCCGTTCCCAAGTGGACTAGTTATTTATTGGACTGTGAATAATATTTTAACTATGGCACAGCAAGTATTTATCATGAGACGAACAACAGTAAAAACTGTAACTTAATATTTAATTAAAAGTCTAAACTTAAAATGAATATAAAAAAAATTTTACCAGAAAATGGACCTCCACTTAATGAAGTTTCCAAGTATATTGAAAAATATAAAAATGAGTTAATAGTAATTAAATATGGTGGAAATGTCTTTATCGATCGAAATATTTTTGATAATTTCATAATTGACATAAACATTTTAAATAAATTAGGTATATCAATAGTAGTAGTGCACGGTGGTGGGCCAAGAATAAAAAGAGAATTGGAAAAATCAAAAATTAAATCGAAGTTTATAAGAGGTCTAAGAGTTACAGATGAAAAAATTATAAATATAGTAGAGAACGTACTAATTGACTTTAATAATGATATTGTGAATTCTTTAAATCAAAAAGGTTCTAAAGCTATTTCAGTACATACAAGAGATAATAATATTATCGAAGTAGTTCCAGAAGCAAAGGAACTTGGTTTTGTTGGAATACCAAATAATATAAATAATTCTTTTTTAATCGAAACAATTAAAAAGAATATGATACCTATTATTTCACCATTAGGTTTAGACAAAAATAGTCAGACGTATAATATAAATGGAGATACTGCTGCAGGAGCAGTTGCAAAATCCTTAAAATCTAGAAGATTGCTTTTAATGACAAATGTAGAAGGTGTTTTAGATAAAGAAAAAAAACTTATAGAAGAAATTTCCTCATCAGAAATTTTAGAAATGATTAAAAATGAAACTATTACAGAAGGTATGATACCAAAAATAAATACTTGTTTAGACGCAGTAAATAATGGAGTTACTGCTGTTGGAATAATAGATGGAAGAAGAAAACACTCTTTATTATTTGAAATTTTTTCTGATAAAGGTTCTGGTACATTAATTAGAAAATGAAAAATATTAAAAAAATGAAATACCTCCTATTAGATCTTGATGGTGTTTGTTACGGTAAACATAATAATTACTCTTTGGAAAAAGTATTTGGCCAAGTTTCTAAAAGAATGACTATGTTTATTTCCAAAAGACTAAAAATAAGTTCCGAGGAAGCTAAAAAACTCCAAACTAATTATTTTTATAAATATAATACAAGTTTAAACGGATTGATGATCCACCATGATATACCACCTCAAGAATTTTTAAAATATGTTCATAATATAGACCTTTCGTTTATGAAGGAGGACAAAATTATGAGAGACGAGCTAGAAAAGCTAGATATGGAAAAATTTATTTTCACTAATGGTAGTGCTGAACACGCACAAAATATCCTAACACATCTCGGAATTTATGATCTTTTTGGGAGAGAAAAAATTTTTGATATTCAAGACGCTGGATATGTGCCTAAACCTGAGGCAAAAACCTTTGATCTTATGGTCAAAAAATTTGGTATCAACCCTAAAGAGACTATTTACATAGAGGATATTGCAAAAAATCTGAACATTGGATATGAGCGAGGATGTACAACTGTTTGGTTAATTAATGATGAACATTTTGGAAAGATAGACTCTGATAAGGAATATATTTCTCATAAAATTGAAAATCTATCTTTATTTCTAAAAGAAATAAGGCTATTAAAAAGTAATTAATTATGTCTTTAGAAAAAATTATCAATGATGCATGGGAAAATAAAGACCAGGTGAGTCCTAATTCGGATCAGTCTTTAAAGGATGCCATAAATCAAGTGATTGCAGATTTAGATAGTGGTAAGTCAAGAGTCGCTGAAAAAATAAAAGGGGACTGGGTAACGCATCAGTACCTAAAAAAAGCGATTATGCTAAGTTTTAGAATTTACCCAATGGAAAATTTAAATGGACCATACTCCAGTTGGTATGACAAAGCTCATTTGTTAAAAGGAAAAACAGCCGGCTGGACAAAAGAACAACATGAAAAGGCAGGATTTAGAATGGTACCAAATTCCCCGGTGAGAAAAGGATCTTTTGTTGGAAAAAATGCTGTTTTGATGCCCTGCTACGTAAATATAGGCGCTTATATTGATGAAGGCACAATGTTAGACACTTTCTCGCGGGCGGGATCATGCGCTCAGATAGGAAAAAATTGTCATATATCTGCTGGCTCAGGAATTGGAGGTGTATTGGAACCCGCTCAAGCATTACCAACTATCATTGAGGATAATGTTTTTGTTGGAGCTATGTCTGAAGTTGTTGAGGGTGTTATTGTTGAAGAAGGTAGCGTTCTTTCAATGGGTTGCTATATCGGGCAAAGTACTAAAATCATTAACAGATCTAATGGAGAAATTACAAAAGGTCGTATACCTCCTTATTCAGTTGTTGTACCTGGCACACATAAAGATCTTTATGCTGTCCATATAATTAAAACTGTAGATTCTAAAACCAGATCAAAGACATCAATTAACGACCTTCTTAGAGATTAATTATGCAAAAATTGAATGAGCTACAATTAGCCAAAGAGCTAATTAGATTTCCTTCCATCACCCCAGTTGATGCTGGAGTAATGAAATTTTTAGAAAAAAAATTAAAAAAATTAGGTTTCAAAACAAAAATATTGGAATTTAAAGAAAAAGGATTTCAGCCTGTGAAAAACTTGTATGCAAGATTAGGATCTAAGAAACCGAATTTTATGTTTGCAGGACATGTTGATATTGTCCCTCCAGGAAATATTAAGGATTGGACAGTTAATCCATTTAAACCATCTATCAAAAAAGGCCATTTGATTGGGAGAGGTGCAAATGATATGAAAAGCTCTGTCGCAGCTTTTGTGTCTGCTGTAAGCACTTTTTTATCAAAAAATAGAAAATTCAACGGGTCAATAAGTTTACTTATTACAGGAGATGAAGAAGGTGATGCAGTAAATGGTACCAAAAAAGTTGTAGATTATTTAAAAAAAAGGAAAGAGAAAATTAACTTTTGTCTTGTTGGTGAACCAACAAATCCAAATAAATTAGGTGAAATGATAAAGATTGGACGTAGGGGTAGTTTAACCGGTAAATTAACTATTTTTGGTCAGCAAGGCCATGTTGCATATCCTCATAGAGCTAATAATCCCTCAACTATAATTGTAAATATTTTAAAAGAATTAAAAGATATTAAATTTGATAGAGGATCAAAAAACTTCCAACCTACAAACTTAGAAGTTACAAAAATAGACATAAATAATAACGCTGATAATGTTATCCCAGCTATGGCTGAGGCAACATTTAATATAAGGTTTAATAATAAACATTCGTCAAATTCTATAAAAATTAAACTTAATAAAATTTTTAAAAAAATAACCAAGAAAAATAAATCGAAATTTAAAATTGATTATAGAGTTTCGGGTGAAGCATTTCTAACAAAGCCAAATGAAACAACTCACATGATACAAAATATTGTAAAGAAAATTACTAAAATAAAACCAAAGCTATCCACTACAGGCGGGACATCAGATTTAAGATTTATAAAAAAAATATCACCAGGCCTTGAGTTTGGTTTAGTAGGAAAAACTATGCATAAAGTTGATGAAGCCGTATCTTTGAAAGATTTGAAAAATCTTAAGAAAATTTATGAAAATATTTTAATAAATTATTTTAAATGAAAACAGCAATCATAAATTCTGACTCCTATGAGAAACATAACACTGGCGATGGTCATCCTGAGCAGCCTAAAAGAGTAATTGCTATAAAAGAAAAATTAAAGAAAAGAAAAGATTTAATATGGGATAAACCAGATAATGTTCCAGATAATATATTGTCTATGACACATTCAAAAGACTATATAAGTAATTTAAAAAATTCTTTTCCCCAGAAAGGCCTTAAGTTTCTAGATGGCGATACTGTTGTATCACCTGAAAGTAAAAAAGCAGTTTTTGATGCTGCAGGCTCAACAATAAGAGCAATAGATGGAATAGAGAGTAATAAATTTAAAAATGCATTCTGTTTGGCTAGACCTCCTGGGCACCATGCTGAAAAAAATAAAGCTATGGGATTTTGTTGTATATCAAACGCGGGAGTAGCAACAAACTATTTAGTGTCAAAATATAAGTATAAAAGAATTGCCTGTGTAGATTTTGACGTGCACTGGGGTAATGGAAATTATGATGTCATGCGTAATAATAAAAATTCATTATATATTTCTACGCACCAATATCCTTTTTATCCTGGGGGTGGAACAGATAAAGATAAAGGAGACTTTAATAATTCATTGAATATCCCTTTGCCCGCTGGGACAAACTCAGAAAAATACTTTAATGCATTTGATAGAGTGTTAGACAGATTAGTAAAATATAAACCAGATTTTCTTATATTTTCAGCAGGTTTTGATGCACATAAAGATGATCCATTAGCTCAATTTCAATTAAGTTCAAAAGATTTTTATGAGATTACTAAAAGAACATTAGTAGCTACCAATAAGTTTACTGCGGGTAAAGTTATTTCAATACTTGAGGGCGGATATGATTTAAATGCCTTGGCTGAAAGCGCTAATGAACATGTTAATGCATTGGTAGAATTTAATTGATAAATATCTAACTCATAATAAATCGCTATCATGAAATTATACAAAATAAGAAAATCAAAAATTGATAATAAAGGTCGAGGGCTCTATGCTGCTAAAGATATTAAAGAGGGTACAAAAATTATCAATTATTTAGGAAGAATAATTACAAATAAAGAAGTGGAAGAATCTAATAAATATGACAACAAAAAACCAATTTACTTATTTACTCTAAATAAAAAATTTACTTTAGATGGTGATTTTTCATTTAATATTGCTGGATTGGTTAATCATAGTTGTGATGCAAATGCACGTTATGATGGTAAAGGCTTAAAGATTTGGATAACAGCTGATAGAAATATTAAGAAAGGTGAAGAGATAACTTGTGATTATGGTTTTAGTTTTGATAAGGAAGATTACAAACAATTCCCTTGTAAATGTAAATCAAAAAATTGTTGTGGTTTTATAATTCGTGAGGAAAGTAGGTGGCGAATAAATAAAAAATATGCAATGGGTAATAAGAAAAAATTAATAAATAACTCTAGCTAAATATAGTCCCTCAGGAGGCGCTGGTGGAGCACACAAAATTCTTTTTTTTTTATTCATTACTGTATTAAACTTTTTAACACTCCATTTTTTTTCACCAACATACTTTAAGCATCCAACCATAGACCTTACTTGTTGCTGTAAAAAAGATTTGGATTGAAACTCTATTTCTATCTTATTATTTCTAGATTTCACTTTAACTGATTTCATAGTCTTAATTGGAGTTTTTGCTCTGCAACTCGAAGCTCTAAAGGTTGAAAAATCTTTTGTACCAACTAATTTTTTTGCTGCTTTTTTCATCATTTGTAAATTAAGCTTATTAATGATATGCCAGGCTCTTTCTTTCTCTAAAACTGGTCCTCCTATTCGATTTATAATTATATACTTGTAAATCCTCATTTTTGCTGAAAATCTAGAATGAAAGTGACTGCTTCTTTTTTTTATTTTCAAAATTGTTATCAAATCTTTATTTAAAAAATAATTTATAGATTTTAAAAATTTATCTAGATTTACAATTTCTGATTTACAATCGAAATGAGCAGATTGTCCAATTGCATGAACTCCAGTATCAGTTCTTCCAGAACCTATCAAAATGATTTTTTCTTTTAATATTTTAAAAATTTTTTGTTGAATAAGGCCTTGGATTGTTTTTCCTTTTTTTTGAATTTGCCAACCCCTAAAATTAGTTCCAACATATTCAATTAAAATTTGATACCTAAACATTAGATATTAGAGATCCTTTTGTTATTTGAGATCCAAGCATAAACTCACCAATTTTTTGCACTTTTTTTCCTTCTCTTTGAATTTCAAGAATTTTAATAGATTTTTTGTTTATGCAAGCAATTTCGAGATTGTTTGATATAACTTCACCACTTTTACCTAAGCCGTTACCAATTTCTGCTTTTAGAATTTTATATCTCTCTCCATTAAAATTAAAGAAAGCACCTGGAGAAGGATACAAGCCATTTATTTTTCCTATAATTTTAATAGCATCATCATTCCAATTAATTTTTCCCTCACTTTTTAAAATTTTTTTTGCATAAGTTGCTTTTGAATGATCTTGATCAATAAAATTTGAATTTCCATCAAATATATCGTCTACGTTGTCCAAGATTTTATTAGCTGCTAAAAGTGAGAGTTTTTCTGTGACTTCCTGTGCATTTAGATTTTGATCAAGTTTAATTTTATATATATTACTAATGGGCCCACTGTCTAATTCCTCATTTATCTTCATAATACTTATTCCTGTTTCAGTATCTAAATTCATTATTGATCTTTGTATAGGTGCTGCACCTCTCCATTTTGGTAAAATTGATGCATGAATATTTATAAAACCATTTTTAGTTAGACTTAAATATTCTTTTGGTATTATCTGGCCAAAAGCAACAACTATAGCTAAATCGGCATTTAAATTTTTTAGAAATTCATATTCCTCTTTATTATCTTTTAAACTTTGTGGAGATCTAAAATCTATATTTAAAGTTTCTGATAGTCCTTGAATTGGTGATTTATTTATTTTTTGGCCTCTATGAGATTTTTGTGGTGGTTGAGTATATACCACACTTATAGGAAATCCATTTTGATACAATGATTTTAATATTGGCACCGCAAATAGAGGGGTACCCATAAAAATAATTTTTTTTCCCATCTTTAAACTATTACTCTATCTGGATTTTTTTGTAGTTTTGAAATTTTTTTAATAATGAAATCTTTTTTTAGTTTAGATAAATGATCAATAATTAGTTTTCCATCTAAATGATTAATTTCATGTTGAACACAAGTAGACATTAAACCATCACATTTTAATTCTTTCTTATTGCCGTCTAAATCAATATATTCAATTTCACATATCTTGGGTCTCTCAATTTCAATAAAAGTTTCTGGAATTGATAAGCATCCTTCTTCATAAACAGAGGTATCATCACTAAGTCTTTTAATTATAGGATTGATAAGGCTAATTGGTTTTTTCTGCTCATCTTTATTAGACACATCAATTACTAAAATTCTTTTAAGAATACCAACTTGAACCGCTGCTAATCCAATTCCTTTTGAAGCGTACATTGTATCAAATAAATCTTTAATTAATTTTTTTTCATTCTTACCAACTTTTTCTATTGGTTCTGATTTTTTTTTTAGAATTTCGCTTGGAACTGTGATTATATCTTTAATACTCATGAATTAAATAAATAAACTAATTTTTAAACTTTTAAAGGAAGAACTTTAAGTAAAATTTTATTTCTTATAAAATCAATATCTAGTTGATTTAAAGTGGCAATGATAAAATAGATCGTATCCTCATCTATTTTCTCCAATTCATCTTGACCTATAACTTCTACTATTCGCAATAAAGCTGTACCAGCCTCGTTGTTATTTATCATAACTTGAATATCTGTAGGTATTTCTGAGTCATTTATTTCATAGAGATCATCAAATTTTTTTGAAATTTGTATGCCATCTGACTTCAGGGACTCTAAGAAGATAATATCTTTCTTTGATAAAAAGTAGTTCTTATTTTTTTTAATTTTTTTTAAAAAATTATTGATATCTTTTTCGATTTTTGATTTCGCATAATCTCCATTAAAGTAGTTAATCAATTTTGATTGATGAATAATATCATTATTAAATTTTATATTTTTCTCCAAATTTTTTTCAATTGTGACATTAGTATAATAAAAGCTAGTTAGATTATCTGGTACATCTAAAGGGTCTATTAATGCTAAAAACTTTTTTAGCTCGAGATTAAAAGCTTGATTGATGTCATCTTTTTTAAAAAGATTTTTTAATATCTTTAATAATTTTAGTTGTTCGACTATCTCAGATTCTAATAAAATTTTTTGATAAATTAATGCTCTCGCTTCAATATTAGACAATGATTTATAAGATGTTTCTGCATTCAATAACTGATTAATGTTGAATTGAAACCTTTTATATAATTCGAATAGATCCTTTTCTGGATAATTTTCATTATGAACAGCCTTTTCAATAGTTGAAATTCGATCTAATTCTGTAATTTCAATTTCTTGAATATTATATAATAAATTTGATGAAGAAAGGTATTTCCAAATAATTTTACTAGTTGATTCTTTGGGTTCAAAAAAAAATTCTGAGTTTGTTATATGTGCTAAATGAAAATCAAGGATTGTTTTTTCAGATATTTTTTTATCTACTTTATCATCATACCCGAGAATAAAATTTATTTTATTTTCAAAATATTTATCTTTAAATCCTAATTCTTTTTTTAGGTCTAGATTAATTTGAGCATCTTCTTTTTTACCTAAAACAATCAAACAATAAATATTAAATTTTGATAAATATTCATCTTTAATTGGTTCAATATTTTTTGAGAAGAAACTACAAGATTTATTAATATTTGCCTCTGATAGATATTGGTTTACTAGATGTTTTGATAATTCAGGGTGAATATTAATAATTTGATTTTTAATCAAATATTCTTCAATTAATTCAAGATTATTATTTTTAATTAACCAATCAGATTTAAATTTCAAAAATTCTTTCTCTGATATATTTTTCTGAGGAAGATATGCATTTGTTAACATAGAAATATTCATAATCTCAGTTGCATCGTCAGAAAAATCTATTTTTGCTAAATTTGAAAAAATATTTTTTAGTTGATCACCATTAGAATTTGACCACATATTAATATCTAACCCATAATCCTCAGGATCGTACAGACCAATTATTTTTATCTCTTGTGACTCTATTTTCTTATCCTGTAAAATTAAATCATTATCATTAGAGGACTGTAAAGAAAAAATACTTGATTCTGTAGATGTTTGAATTTCACTATTGTTTTGGGAAGTATTTGTATTATCGTTTGTAATTTTCTTCTCAACTTCTTTTTTTTCAAGGTTCCAAATGTCTACAGGTTGCTCTTCCGAATACGAAGGTGTCCCAGAAAGTATTATTATAAAAAATAATACAAAACTAATTCTATTTAATGATTTTGAAATTTTCATTTGGAATAATTTTTTCTATCTCTTTTTTTGGCGCAGGAAAATCTATCTTATTCAATAAAAAAATAACTCCAAGAATTACAACTAAAAATAAAGCAAATTTTATTGATAAGCTTATAATGCTTGTTCTCGAACTTGTTTTTTTTATAAATTGCATATAAATTTAGTTAATTTCAAATTAAGACATATTTGTGTTTTTTCAATAAAGAAACTTATGAAATCAAAAGAAAATATTGTATTTTTGGGAATGATGGGGTCTGGAAAGTCCTCTATCGGATCTTTAGTTTCTAAAAAGCTCAAATTAAATTTTTTTGATATAGATAGACAAATTGAAAACGAATTAGGCATGAAAATATCAAAAATTTTTGAAACTAAAGGCGAAAAATTTTTTCGCGAATTAGAGGAAACAATGGCCTTAAAAATACTCAAAAAGAGTAAAATTGTTATCTCTTTAGGTGGAGGGACATTTATGAATAAAAAAGTGAGAAAAGAGATTTTAGATAATCATTTGTCATTTTGGTTACAATGGGATGATAAAATTCTTCTTGAAAGAATAAAAAATAGTTCAAAAAGACCAATTGCTTTTCAATCATCTAATGATGAATTATTAGATTTAATCGAGAAACGTTCTAGTATCTACTCAAAAGCACGTTATAAGATAAACTGTAATAATCTTACAAAAATAGAGATTGTCGAAAAAGTTATAAAAAATTTATGAATTTAAAAAAAATAATAGTCAATACACAAAGTCAAAAATACTCAATATTTATAGGCAGAAATATAATATCTAAACTTTCTTCAATACTAAAAAAAAATTCAATCAGATTTAACAATTGTCTATTAGTTGTTGATAGAAATGTTCCCAAAAAAATGATTTTATTAATTAAGAAAAATTTAAAAAATAAAAAAACTTTCATTCACTATGTTAAAGCAAATGAATTAAATAAAAATTTAAAAAATACAAATAATATTATCAAAATATTACTTGATAAAAATTTTTCAAGAGATGATTGTTTGATTTCAATCGGAGGAGGTATAGTAGGTGATATAAGCGGCTTCGCAGCTAGCTTATTTAAAAGAGGAATAAAATTTATAAATATTCCAACAACGCTTTTGGCTCAAGTTGACTCTTCAATAGGGGGGAAAACAGGTGTTAATACTATTCATGGAAAAAACCTAATTGGGAGTTTTTATCAGCCTACACTTGTAGTCAGTGAATCCAATTTTTTGAAAACCCTTCCTAAAAGGGAATTAATTTGTGGTTATGGTGAAATATTAAAACATTCTTTAATTTCAAATAGAAGTTTTTATATGTTTCTAAGTAAAAATTTTGAAAAGATCATTAATTTAAAATCATCTTTCATAGAAAAAGCCATTTATGAAAGTTGTAAGATTAAAAAAAAAGTTGTTGAGAAAGACGAAAAAGAGAAGAATTTAAGAAAAGTTTTAAATTTTGGGCACACTTTCGCTCATGCGTATGAAGCATCTCTAGGGTACTCTAAAAAATTAAATCACGGTGAGGCCGTATTACTAGGCATGCATTCAGCACTTAGATTTAGTCTGGATAACGATATTTTAAAAAAAAAAGAATACAGTTCAATTATTGATCATTTCAAAAAATCAAAATTACCTTATAATTTGAAAAAATTTTTCTCATCAAAAAATATTAATAAAATAATATCATTCATGACAAAAGATAAAAAAAATAAATCTAATATGATAAATTTGATATTATTAAAAAAAATTGGTTTGCCTGAAATAAATAGTCAATATAATAAAAATCAAATAAGATTATTTTTTAAAAAAGAATTAAATAATTAAAATTTGTATTGAATGAATATTATTTTTGATTTCTTCCTCTAAAATTTTATAGACCTTTTTGTTATTTTCAATCTTACTCATTTTTTTTAATTCTTTAGATTTAATTTTAATTTTTAAATGAAATTTTCCTTTCTGATTCCCTTTGTGACTTTTATGAAGAAAGGATTTATCTTCAATTACAATATTTTCTATATCAATTTTGGTTTGAAGTTTTTTTTTTACAATTGCAATTAATTCATTTATATCCATAAATAACTTTATTATATACCATGAAAAATATTTGTGACTGGAATAATTGCAAAAAAATAGGAGAATATAAAGCTCCAGTGGAAAAAGATAATAGTAAAAAATTTAGATTACTTTGTCTCGAGCATATAAAGGAATTTAACAAAAATTGGAATTATTTTTCAGGGATGGATGATAATCAAATAATGGATTTTTTAAGATCAGATATGGTCTGGCATAAACCTACTCAAAGTTTTAGCTCTTCAGATAATTTTTTTAAAGTTTTATGGAATAATACTCTGAGAGATGAATTAGATACAAATAGATTCAAGAGTGATCTAAATAACATGCGTCAATTTAAATTTGACCATAAAGATATAAAAGCCTTTAGTATCCTTGGCCTCTCAGTTGGTTTAAAATGGAAGAAAATTCAAGAAAAATTCAAAACACTTGTCAAAAAATTTCACCCTGATATGAATTCCGGGAATAAAATCAGCTTTGCTATTAAGATTATCTAAATCTAAGAAATCATATTTATGTGAATTTTTATTTTTATCATTTTTGTCAATTTGATGGAAATCATCAGCGATAACTTTAAACGTTGAGATAAGAGCTTGTTTTAATTTTTCTTTTAGATCTGTTAGTTTATTGTTACCACTCATTTAAATTTGAGTATTCGCCAGTGACTCTGGAAGTTCATCCCCAAAACATCTTTGATAGTATTCTGCAATTATATTTTTTTCGATTTCATCACATTTATTTAAAAATGTTACTTTGAAAGCATATCCCGTGTCTTTGAATATTTCTGTATTTTCAGCCCAATGCATAACTGTTCTTGGGCTCATAACTGTAGAGATGTCTCCAGCTATAAAACCTTTTCTTGTAAGTGAAGCAACTTTAATCATGTTAGCAACAACCTCTTTGCCCTTCTGATTATTAAAATTTTTATTTTTAGCTAGAATTATTTCCATTTCTTTATCAAGACTTAAATAGTTTAAACTTGTTACAATATTCCATCTATCCATCTGTCCTTGGTTTATTTGTTGAGTACCATGATATAGTCCAGTAGTATCACCTAGTCCCACT
>CVSM01000112.1 GCA_001180065.1 Candidatus Pelagibacter communis | reverse complement strand
ATCAGTTATGGTTCAAGTAATTTCTTTTTAGCTTACAGGAAAAAGAATATTTAAAATGGCACCAATACACCATCATTTTGAGAAGAAAGGATGGCCAGAGTCTACAGTCGTTATTAGATTTTGGATAATATCAATAATTTTGGCCATGATTGGTTTAGCTACTTTAAAATTAAGATAATGAAAAATATCTCAAATATTTTTTTGAAAAAAAAAATATTAATATATGGACTTGGAAAAAGTGGTCTATCTACAATTAAATTTTTACAAAATAAGTGTGAAATTTACGCTTATGATGATTCCGTTAAAAAGATAAAATCTCTGAAAATAAAAAAAAAAATAATAAAATTTGATAAGATCTCAAAATTAAAATTTGATAAGATAATTTTAAGTCCTGGTATTGATATTAATAATTGCAAGTTATCTTCATTTTTAAAAAAAAATAGAGATATGATCCATACTGATTTTGACGTTTTTTTCTCATTTTATAGAAATGACTGTATTACAATCACAGGGACAAACGGAAAATCTACAACCTGTCAAATTTTATATGAAGTTCTAAAAAAACAAAAATTTGATGTAAGGTTAGTGGGGAATATTGGGACGCCAATTT
>CVSM01000111.1 GCA_001180065.1 Candidatus Pelagibacter communis | reverse complement strand
AAATTCATTTAATGTGACGACAGGTCCATGACTTACTTTTTTAATATTTCCATTAACACCAAAATCTAAAAGAATCTTCTCAAGAAATTCTGGATTATTGTTTTCATTTTTATCTATTTTCTCTCTTTCTTTTTTAGAGGGAACTTTAAGTAAGTTTATCGATGGAAGAGAAAATTTTGTTTTATTTTGGCCAGCATTTGACTCAGCTTTAATAAAAGGTAAATCTTCTTGTATTAAATTTTTGATTTCTTCTTCAGGAATATATTCGTTAATAATTTCATTTTTATTTGTATAACTTTTTTTATTATCATTAAAAAATAATTGAGAAATATATTTGATTATTTTAACACAACTTTTTAAATTGAAATTAATACTTATCAAAAAAAATATTACTATTACAAAGATAAATAAAAAGTAAAAAATATTCTCATAAGTCTGAATTAAGCCAATTAAAAAGAGGTCATTCAAATAGGTCCCAACAAATCCTCCATTCCCATTTATATAGAGAGAAAAAGCGTCTTTATAAAAAAACGAAAAAAACAAAGATCCAATTAAAGAATATAGAATTATGAAAAAAGAGTTTTCTACTATTAGAAATATTTCTTTTTTTCTAAAAATATTTACTCCAGTAATAATATAAGTGATTGGTATTAAAAAGGCTATAAGACCGATTGATTGAAAAAAAAGGTCAGAGATATAGCTTCCCTGAAAACCTAGCCAATTTTTAATTTCAGTATTTTCAGGAAAGATATAATTTGGATCATCAGGAGAATAAGAAACAAGACCTAATAAAAGTAAAATACCTAGAATTGAGATACAAATTCCAGATATTTCTATTAATCGTTTAATAATGAAGACTAATATTGAATTAGTTAGTGCTTTTATATTCATAATTAATGAATCAAATTTACCACTTTGTATCATCTAATTTTTATTGTTAAAATTAAAAATATTATGAAAGTATGTATATTAGGAAATGGACTGGTTAGTTTAACATTAGCGAAGTCATTAGTAAATCTAGGTATAAATGTTGATATTTTTTCAGACCAAAAAATTAAAAAATATAATAAAATTCAAACAATTGGAATTTCTCAAAATAATATAGAATTTTTTAACTCAAATATCTTTAATATTAAAAAATTATTATGGGATATAAATAATATCGAAATTTTTAGCGAAAGTTTGAAAAATCAAAGAATTCTTAAATTTAATGATAAAAATAATAGACTTTTTTCTGTAATAAAAAATTTTCAAATTTATAGTTTGCTTCATTCAAAATTAAAAAAAGATAATTTAGTAAAGTTTAAAAAAAATTTTAAAAACAATATTTTTTCTGAGAATGAATATAAATTAATTTTTAATTGTGAATATAATCACCCTATTACAAAAAAATTTTTTAATAAAAGGATTAGTAAAAACTATAATAGCTTTGCTTATATTACTATGATTAAACATAAAAAATTGGATAGTAATGATATTGCTACTCAAATTTTTACTAAAATAGGGCCGATTGCTTTTTTACCAGTTTCTTTAACTGAAACTTCAGTAGTTTATTCTATTAAAGAAAAGCAAAACATAAATCTAGAAAAATTAATCAGACAGTATAATACGAAGTATAAAATAATAAAAATTTCTAAACCTGAAAATTTTGAACTTAGGTTATCAATTTTAAGAAATTATTATTATGAAAATATAATAGCATTTGGAGAATTATTGCATAAAATTCATCCGCTAGCTGGACAAGGATTTAATATGTCTATTAGGGATATAATAGATATTATTAAATTGATAAAATTTAAGATTAATCATGGCTTAGATTTAGATAATTCTATTTGTAAAGACTTTGAAAATAAAACCAGACATAGAAATTATATTTTTTCTAATGGTATAGATTTTATTTATGAATATTTTAATTATGAAAATAAAATAAATAATAACATTTTAAGTAAGACTGTTAAGTACATTGGAAAAAGCAAAGTCGTAAAAAATTATTTTAAAAAATTTGCCGATTATGGAATAAATATTTAATTTTATTGAATTGTAGTATTATTGTATTGATCAAAAGTATAAGTAGCCAATATTTCAGAAATTTTTGTTTTTCTTAAATCTAAATTTTTTGCCTCTAACAACACTTGTTTCTCCTCAATAGTAAAAGGAGAGGCCATTGCAAGTGCATTAATTGTTTCATCTAAACTTTGTTTTTCTAATGCGTTCCAATTAATTATAAATCCTCTTTTTTCGAACAAGGATTTTAAATCTTTAAAAATTAATTCAAGATCGGCAAATTTAATCTCTTCTTTTTTTTGTGAAAGATCTTCATGAAAATCATTAAAATCAACTTCACACTCTCGATATTTTTTATATGATTTTAATTCACGGATAATTTGAAATCTTATAATCCCTTTTAATTCTATTAAAAACCTACCATCTTCTGACTCTTTAAAACTCGTTATTTTACCCATACATCCTATTTCATGTAGTTCTGGATTTTTATTATTCTCTTTAAAACTCTTTGGTTGTATCATTCCGATTAATTTATTCGATTTCATACTATCGTTAATCATATCTATATATCTTGGTTCAAAAATATTTAACGGAACACTTGTTCTAGGAAAAATGATAAAATTACTTAATGGGAAAACGGCTAAGTTTTTTGGTAAATCTTCTTTATTCATAGATAAATAAATATATCACATTAAAATTGCTTGAATTAAAAAAAATGTCTCACTATACTGATTTTATGCGGGCATAGCTCAGTGGTAGAGC
>CVSM01000110.1 GCA_001180065.1 Candidatus Pelagibacter communis | reverse complement strand
GCGGAAGAATTTTATTGTGTGATGATTTGTCAGACACTGGGATTACGTTTAATAAAAGTATTGATTGGTTAAAAAAGTATGAACCAATTAAAGGAAAAATTGATGAAATTAAGACCGCTACTCTTTGGAAAAAAAAGAAATCTACATTTGAACCAGATTTCTGTGCAAGTAAATTAGATAGTGATCCATGGATCGTTCAGCCTTTTGAAATCTATGAAGAAATAAGGATTGAAGAAATTATAAAAAAACATAAAAAATAAAAAAAGGCGACTTTAAAGCCGCCTTTTTTTTAAATATTATTTTAAGCTACTAAGAAACTTACTATACTAAGAGCAGCAATAACCCAAATTGCGGGACTAGTACTGTCAAATTTGCCCGTGCAAAGCTTAATAGCTGCATAAGCAACAAAAGCTAATGCTATTCCATTAGAAATAGAATATGTAAACGGCATAGCAATCATAGCAAGAACTGCTGGACCAGATTCTGCAATATCATCCCATTCAATATCAGCAATATTCCTTACAAATAAAGTAGAAATATATATTAAAGCAGCT
>CVSM01000109.1 GCA_001180065.1 Candidatus Pelagibacter communis | reverse complement strand
CAATAATGGCGCGCCCTGGAGGATTCGAACCTCCGACCCTCGGTTTAGAAAACCGATGCTCTATCCAGCTGAGCTAAGGGCGCAATATACTAGGAATATACATATACAATATTAAATTAATTTTTAAAAAGAAATTTTTTAATAAGAAGTAGAACTGTTAATAATTCAATTCGTCCAATAATCATAAAGAAAATAAGAGTATATTTAGTAAAAAAATGTAAATTATTAAAATTAAACTCACTTAAACCATAAATTGAAGAATTAACTGTATTCATTAATGTTAAAATAGATAATTTAAATGAATTTTCAAACTCAATTCCGGATAAACTTAACAATGATGTTAAAATAAAAAGTGATAAAATGAAAATTATTATTGTTAAAAAATACTTGTTTATTTCGTCAAAATCAAAATTAATCTTAGTAAATATCAATCTATTCATAAAAATATTTTTTGGACGACTAAAAGAAAGAATTTGATTTATTGAGTACTTAAATAATGAATATAATTTAATAAACCTTAATCCTGAGCTAGTAGAAAAAAAAGATCCACCAATTATAACTAATATCAAAAAAATAAAAGTTAAATTTTGTCTTTCAGAGTCTAAAGAAAAACCAATATTTGACATACTACTTGATAAAGATAATAAATTATTAGAAAAATTATTATTAAAACTGAAAAAAAGAAAAAAAAGAGTTATTACCATTACGTAATAAATAATAAGATGAAAATCCTCATAAAAAAAATTAGAATTTTTATCTCTAAAAAGAATTAAATTGTAAGAAAAGAAAATACTAAAAAAAGAAAACATCATTAATAATGACAAAATAATTATTTGAGAATTTTCTTTTATGATATTTGATAAATCATTTACTGGTAAAAAACCCCCTGAGGAAATGAGAGTAAAAGCAAGATTTAATGAGTCAAACGCTCTTATTGAAAATAAATTTAGAATAATAAAAATTATAAGTGTTAAAAATGAATATAATAAAAAAATTTTAATAGCTTGTTTTAATATTTCAGAGCTATTTAATGAAAAAAAGTTTGTAAAAGTTTTTTTGAAACTTTGATCATAAATATCAATTAAATAAATAATTGAGTAAAGAAAATAAAGACCTCCAATCCATTGAGTTGAAGATCTCCACAAAATTAAACTTTGATCGATATGTTTTATATTTTCAAAAATAGTGAAACCTGTTGAAGTAAAACCTGAAATAGCCTCAAAAAAAGAATTTAGAAACGTTAAATTATAAATACTTAAGTAATATGGTATTGATAGAATTAATGGTAGTGAGATATATCCAAAAAATACTGTCAAAATCTTATGATATATATTTGGTTTTTTTTCTAATATTTTGACTTTATAAAATATTAAACTGATTATTAATGAAATGAATAAACAATAATAATATGTATCTAAATTTAGATATAAATTAAGATAATAAGAATAAATTATATTAAAAAAAGAAAGTATTGAAATTAAACCAAAAAAAAAACTTAAATATCTTAATTGTATTATATACATTTGATTAAACTGAGCTTAACCTAAAAATATTTTCAACATACGATATAGAGTCTTTTTTTGCTAAAAAAACTACACTGTCATCTTTTTTAAATATAAAATTTGAACTTGGTATAATTACTTTCTTATCTCTTAATACAGCACCTATTCTAATTTCATCAGGCAGATTAGAATTTTTTAATTCTTTATTAATTAATTCTGATGTTTCTATAATTTCTGCTTCAATTACCTCATATTCACCATTAGAAATTGTATAAGCGTTTTCAATCGTTCCTTTGTGAACGTGTTTTAGAATACTTGAAACAGTATTCATTCTCGGATCAATTAAATCATCAATCTTTAGTGATGATTGAAGTAATGAATAGTTTGGTTTATTAATTAATGCCATTGTTCTCTTGTCATCAATTTCCTTTTTATCTTTTGCAAATTTTTCTACTAAAACACTTACCATTAAATTATCTTCATCATCGTTAGTAAGTGCCAATACAGTCTCAGCTTCATCTAAATTTGCTTCAGTCAAAACTTCTTCATCTAATCCATCTCCATTAATAATAATTGTATTATTCAATTCATTTGCCAAATATTCCGCACGATCTTTATTTTTTTCAACAATTTTAACTCTTACACTATCAAGTGTTTCCTCAATATTTTTAGCAAGATTGTAACCAATATTTCCACCACCAATTATTAGAATTTTTTTAGATATTTTCTCTTCATGACCAAAAGCCTCTAATGTCTCGGCCATTTGTAAAGAATTTATAATTACATATATTTTGTCATCTTTTTTGACAGAGTCGGTTTTTTTTGGAATAAAAAAATTATCTGCTCTATTTATGCCTATGATATTTGCTTCAAGTTTTGGATATTTCTTAGTTAATTCATTAAATTTTATATCAATAGATTTACAATCCTGCTTAATAAGAATCTCCAATAGTCGTATCTTATTATCAGCGAATGGAACACTATCTAACGCTCCTGGTGCTTCAAGTTTTCTTTGAATTGATTTAGCTATTTCTATTTCCGGTGAGATAATAACGTCTATAGGTAAATTTTCTTTACTATAAACCCTAGTAAATTTAGGGTTTAAATAATCTTGAGACCTAATTCTTGCAATTTTTTTTGTTATATTAAAAATTGAAAATGCTATTTGACATATAAGCATATTAATCTCGTCATTTCTTGTAACTGCTATAATCATATCAGTTTCTGATGCATTAGCTTTTTCAAGTATTGAGGGATAAGTAGCTTTACCCACAATTGCTTTAACATCTAACGAGTCATTTATTTTTTGAATATCTTCGCTTGATTGGTCAATTACAGTAATAGAATGACCTTGTTCACTTAACAATTTTGCAATAGTGAAACCCACTCTACCAGCGCCACAAATTATTATATTCATTTTTAATTAAATTCTTTGATTCCTAAACCTTTAAGCTTTCTATGAAGAGCACTTCTTTCCATACCAACAAAACTTGCTGTCTTTGATATATTGCCATTAAATTTTTTTAATTGAATAGTTAAATACTCCTTTTCAAACTTTTCTCTAGCCTCTTTTAATGGCACTGAAAGGCTATTTTCTGTTATTTTTTCGTTAAAATTCTCATTTTTAAGAGACTCTTTTACTATATTTGATACCTTTTCTTTATTTTCTGGTTGTAAAATTGCAATTCTTTCAATTAAATTTCGTAATTCTCTTACATTACCTTTCCAATTATAATTAAGGATATAACTATCATTTTCATCAATATTTAATCCTGTAAGATTATAATTTTCTGAAATTTTCTTTGAAAAATATTTAATTAATAAAGGAATGTCTGAAATTCTCTCATTAAGTGGTTTAACATTAATTTCAAAAACATTAAGTCTATGATACAAATCTTCTCTAAAATTTCCTAAATCAATCTCATTTTTTAAATCTTTACTAGATGAGCAAATTATACGCACATCAACATAAATGTCATCATTACCATTAATTCTTTTAAATTTTTGATCTGATAGAACACGTAAAATTTTAGATTGAATGTTTAATGGGATTTCAGATACCTGATCAATCATTAAAGTACCTTTGTTAGCTTTTTCCAATGCTCCATATGAGATAGATCCATTGTCTTTATCTTCACCAAATAGCTCTAACTCGTATTTATTTGAGTCAAGTAAAGCCCCATTAATAATAACAAATGGTTTTTTATTTCTCTTCGAATTTTTATGAATTTTTCTTGCTATCAATTCTTTTCCCGAACCAGAGGGACCATTAATAAGAATTCTACTTTCAGTTAAAGAAATTTTTTTTATTTGATCTTTAATATTTAAGATATTTTTACTTTCTCCAATTAATTCATATGAGGAAAATAATTTACTTTCATATTCTTTATTTTGTGTTTTAAGATTTAAATTTTCTACTGCTCTACTAATAAAGTTTAATAATCTTGCTTGATCAAAAGGTTTCTCTACAAATTCAAAGGCTCCATGTTTTAATGAACTAATTGCCATTTCTATATTAGCATGACCTGAGATCATTATTACAGGAACATCTTTATTTTTTGATTTAATATGTGTTAGAAGTTCTATTCCATCATTATCACCCTTATCAAGTTTAACATCTAGTATAGCAACATCAGGGATCTTCTTATCAATTTCACTTAAAGCTTGATTATAATTTGCTGCAACTCTGGTTTTATATCCAGCGTCTAAAATAAGGTCATTTAAGATATTTCTTATATCTGTGTTATCATCAACTATTAGTATTTCTATTGCCATTTAAGTAAAAGTTTATTTCAATTTTTGCCCCATCTTGGATTGGAATAAATTGAATGTTGCCGTTATGATCATTTATAATTTTATTAACAATTGATAATCCAAGACCTGTTCCATTTTTTTTTGTGGTAAAGTATGGGTTTAAAATATCTTTTAAATTTTTAAAAGAACTTAGTCCAATTCCATTATCTACCAAAACAAAATTAATATGGTCATTTTCTGATGAAATTTCAATTGAAATCTTTTTATTAAAATTAGGGTTTTTTTCTGTTTTTTGTTGAATACTCTCTATTGAATTTTTTATTAAATTAAAAAAAACTCTTGATAATTGTTCTTTATCACAATTTAAGATTATTTTGTCAGAATTGTTCTTTAATTTAATTCTGATTGAACCATCTATTTCAGATAATAGTTTAATATTATCAGTTAAAATACTAACTAAATTATTGTCTTTAAAAATTGGTTTCGGCATTCTAGCGAAATCAGAAAACTCATTAACTAAATTTTCAATTTGTTTAATTTGATTATTCAAAATCTTTAGGTTATCTCTAAAAATTTCTTGATCATTATTATCAATTTGAGTCATATATTTATTTTTCATTCTATCTAATGTTAATTGCATAGGAGTTAGTGGATTTTTTATTTCATGAGCTAATTTTCTAGCTAGACTTCCCCATGCTTCATGTCTTTCATTTATAATAAGTTTGTCTTGTTGGTTTTTTAATCTGCTAATCATTGAATTAAAATTTTTATTTAATATTTCTAAATCTTTGTCAGTTTTTATTTCTGGAACCTTAATGTTTAAGTTACCATCACCAATCGAGGTGGATGCTAAAATAAGATTATTTATTGATCTGAAAAATCTTGAAGAAAACCTTATAGCAATAGTAATAGAAATAAATAATAATAAAGTAACTATTATAAGATATATAATTGCAAAAGAAATCTTAATACCTGTGCTTTTTTCTTCAACATTGTAATAAAAGTTTATTGCTTCTTGAGACTCAGTCAAATAATTAGAAATATCTTTATCCAAATATTTTACTACATAAATAAATCTATTTTCAAAAGACTGGAGTCTCATAATTGCAGCAGATATATTTTCTGGTGCATTTATAATCTTGAGAGGCCGATCATCATCCAAAACTAAATTTAATGCTTTATCTACTGGTGGTATGTAAATATTGTTATTTTCAGATGTATAAAGAAGTTCTTTATCTTTATTTATTATATGTATTTCATCTACATCTCTAATAAGTTTTTGAGTTCTTAGAAATCTAAGATATTCATTTTTATTATCATTTAAAAAATTAGAACTTTTATTAGTGTCAAATGCAATTAAAACTATATCGGCCTCAATCTTATTCCTAACTTCTTGAACATAACTTCTGGCAAGTTCGTAAGAATTATTTACAACAGTAGTAACTTTTTTATCAAAGTACTTTTCTAGAGCAAATGAAAATAAGAAAAGAGAAAAAATAGATATTAAAATTGATGGTATTAAAGTAAATAATGAAAAATATGTAATGTATTTTTTATTTGACGTTAAGCCATCTTTATCAATATCATTTTTAATTGACTTTTTTATTTCTATAAAAATAAATACAAATAATAAAAAAAGTAAAATAATATTTGAAATCAATAAATATTGTAAATTACTTTGATTTAATTCAATAAAACTTCTATCAATAAATGTTAAAAAAGTTAAAAAACCTACAAATAATGTGATACTAGATAGAATAATAATGAATATATTTTTTTTCAAAAATTCAAACATAAATTAGAATTATAGCATTTAATCAAATGAACAACTATTTTGTAATATTAGCAGCAGGAAAAAGTGAGAGATTTGGTAAAAATTTTCTTAAACAATTCTACAAATATAAGAATAAAGAAATCATAGACCATTCTGTGGAAAAATCATTAAAATCTGGGTTATTTAAAAAGATAATTATTGTATCAAACAATGCGAGATACTTTAAAAAAAAGAAATATTCAAAATTAGTGACTATCATTAAAGGTGGTAAAGAAAGATCGGACTCCTCATTAAATGCACTCAAATTTATCAAGAAATATAAACCAAAAAATGTTTATATTCATGACGCTGCCAGACCAAATTTTTCATTAAAATTACTCAAAAATATCTCAAAAAATTTAAAAAAAAATAAGGCTGTTGTTCCTATCGTAAATTCAAAAGACTCTATTAAATATAAAGTTAAAAATGAGGTATTTAACTTAAATAGGAAAAATACGTTACTAACACAAACACCACAAGCTTTTAATTTTAAGGAATTATATAAACTTGCAATAAAAGAAAAATCTAAAATTAACGATGAAGCTACATTATTCCTAAGTCAAAATTATAAAATTAAATTTATCCCAGGTGAAAATTCTAATAATAAAATTACTTATTTAGATGATATAAAAATATCAAAAACTTTTCATGGACTAGGATTTGATATTCATAGATTGGTTAAAAATAAAAAACTTTTTCTTGGTGGAGCTAAGATACCTTTTCATTCAGGTTTAAAAGGCCATTCTGATGGTGATGTGATTTTACATGCAATTACTGATGCTATTTTAGGAGCATTAAGAAGAAAAGATATAGGTACATATTTTCCAAATACTAAAAAATATAAGAATATAAGATCACCAAAAATGTTAAAGCCAGTTATAGAAAATCTTTATAAATCAAATTTTTCTATAAATAATTTAGATATTAATTTAATTTGTGAGCAACCTAAAGTATCAAGATATAGAAATAAAATAATCAACTCTATATCTAAACTCACTAATTTAAATAAAGATTTAATTAATCTAAAAGGTAAAACAGTAGAAAAATTAGGTTTAATAGGAAAAGAAAAAGCAATAGCTTGCGAGGTAATAATTTCAATCACAAAATATGATTAAAAGAATTAATACCTTATTTGTTACAATGTTTGGAATAGGAAAAATTCCAAAAATTCCTGGGACTTTTGGGTCTTTGGCAACAGTGATTTTACTATATATTTTTTTTCATATATTAAATTTGTCTTCAATTATAATATTTTTATTTCTAGCAATTATCCTTTTTTTTTCTTTTATAGCAGTTGCGATACATATTAGAGATAATACAAACAAAGATCCAAAAGAGGTAGTTATTGATGAGTTTATTGGTCAATCTATACCAATATACATGTATGAGATTTCACATGGTACAGAAAAATCTTATGATGAAGCAATTATTTTTTATGGCGCTTGTTTTATTTTATTTAGATTATTTGACATAGTAAAACCATTTCCTGTAAATTTTTTTGATAAAAAATTTAAAAATAGTTTTGGAGTAATTATGGATGATATTTGTGCAGGTTTTTATGTTGTTTTATCATTAATTTGTTTTATGATTTTTAAAAGTTATTTTATCCAATGAAAACTTTATTAAAATTATTGACTAAAAAAAAACTTAAAATTTCATTTGTAGAGTCATGTACAGGAGGATTATTATCCAGCTCTATAACTTCGATTAGTGGTGCATCAAAAGTTTTTAATTTAGGTCTTGTCACCTACTCTAACCAAGCAAAAATTAAGGTTTTAAAAGTAAATAAAAATATTATTAAAAAGTATGGTGCTGTAAGTCAAGAATGCTGTTCAGCAATGGTTAAAAATTTATCTAAAATATCTAAAGCTAACATCAATGTTTCAATAACTGGTATTGCAGGACCAAAAGGTGGAACTAAAGAAAAACCTGTTGGTCTAGTTTATATTGGAGTAAAAAAAGGTAATAAAATACAAGTTAATAAATGCCTATTTAAAGTCAAAAACAGATCTTCAATACAAAAAGCTACGGTTAGAAAAGCATTAAATTTAATTCTTAGAGCTACCAAATAGCTCTTCTGCTCTCTTCTGGAATGCGTCAGCTATTTTCTCTAATCCAAATTGAAATGAAACAACCATCAATGAATTCAAAAATTTATTTTTAATTTCAAAGTCAATATCAAAAGCAATCTCCGTAATTCCATTTTTTTTATCGGTAAATGTCCAATTGTTAGACAAATGATTTAATGGACCCTCAATATTTTTGACAAATATTGTATCTTTGTTTTTATCAAAGACCACATCACTTTTATAAGTGTCTTTAAATGGTCCTTTTCCAATAGTTAAGTCTGCTATTATTTTTGTTAAATCACCTTCATTTTTGTTTTCATAAACTTTAGCATCAAAACAAAAAGGAACGAATTCTGGATATTTTTCAATATCTAAAACTAATTTAATTAAGTCCTCTTTTTTACATTCAATTAATCGCTTAACTGAAGCTTTGGGCATTAATGACTATTAATTCTATTTTGTTTAAGTTTAGCAAAATCTTCATCTGCATGATATGAAGATCTAGTTAAAGGTGATGATGATACCAAAAGAAAACCTTTTGATTTTGCAATTAATTCTAACTCTTTAAATTCATCAGGATGATAATATTTTTGAAGAGGATGATGTTTTGCTGAAGGTTGAAGATATTGGCCAATTGTAATAAAATCAACATTAGCTGATCTTAAATCATCCATAACTTGAACAATTTCATCATGTTCCTCACCTAGCCCAACCATAATTCCAGACTTTGTAAAAACTTTGTCATTATCTTTTTTTGCATTTTTTAGAAGTTCAAGTGAAGCAAAATATCTAGCTCCTGGTCTAACCTTTAAATAAAGCCTAGGAACTGTTTCTATATTATGATTGAAAACATCTAAATCAGCTTCAAGTAATTTTTTATAAGACTCTCCTTTTCTTAAAAAATCTGGAGTCAAAACTTCAATTGTAGTATTTGGATTCTTTTTTCTTGTTGTGTTCACGACTTTTTTAAAATGATTTGAACCACCGTCAGAAAGATCATCCCTATCAACAGAGGTGATAACTACATGTTTTAAATTAAGTTGTTTTACTGCATTAGCTATTTTTATATCTTCATAGGGATCCAATTTTTCTGGTTTGCCGGTCTTAACATCGCAAAAACCACAAGCTCTTGTGCACGTATCACCCATGATCATGAAAGTTGCATGTCTTTTACTCCAGCATTCAGTTATGTTTGGGCAGTTAGCTTCTTGACATACAGTCACAAGATTATTTTTATTTATCAAAGTTTTTGTGAGAAAAAATTCTCTACTATTCATCAATTTTGATCTTATCCAACTTGGTTTTTTTTTGATAGGATTGATTGGATTTTTTACTTTTTCTGGATGTCTATGTCTAATTTTTTGTGTCATGGTTTTGTATTATATAGAGCGTTTCTTGTTTTTTTCCATATAATAACCTTTCTCTAATTAAACTTTCAATATAATCAAGATCGAGATTGTCACTTAATAATGAATTTTTTAAATCCAAGTCTTTTATATGATTTTTTATTGAATTTTCGTCTTTTTTTAAATCTTTTAATATTTGTTTTTTTTCAAAATAAGAAATTAGACCTCTCTGTCCTGATAAAAGATTGAAAAAAAAATAAAGTACCAGGAATGTAAAAAGTAAAAAAACGTAATTTTTTTTTAATCTTTTCAGCATTAATGAATCTTATTCATTCTAGCTTTTTTTCCAAGTTCTTCTTCTATACGTATTAACTGATTATATTTAGCTACTCTTTCTGATCTTGCTAAAGATCCAGTTTTTATTTGATTTGAATTTGTCCCAACTGCTAAATCAGCTATAAATGTATCTTCACTATCACCTGATCTGTGTGAAATTATAGTTTTAAATCCAATGATTTGGGCAAATTTAATTACATCTAGTGTCTCTGAAACTGTACCAATTTGATTAAGCTTAATAAGAATTGCATTAGACGAAATATTTAAAAAACCCTTTTTAAGTCTCTCTAAATTTGTAACATATAAATCATCGCCGACAATTTGAACATTTTCTACTGATCTCATTAATTTGTTCCACGAAATCCAATCATTTTCAGCAAATGGATCCTCTATTGATTTTATTTTATATTTATTAATAATCTTTTTATATTCATTAATTGACTTCTCTACAGATATATATTTTTTTGAATGAATAGAATAACTATTTTTTTTAAAAAGTTCATTTGCTGCTACATCTAAACATATTGATACATCTCTTCCATTAACCAATCCAGATTTTTTAATTGCTGAAACTATTAAATCAAGCGCTTGATTATTACTGCTTATCATAGGTGCAAAACCTCCCTCATCACCAACAGATGTAGATAAGTTCTTTTTTTTTATTAGCTTACTTAGATTCTTTATTACAATGAAACAAATTCTCATTGCCTCTGAAAAATTTTTAGCACAATCTGGCCTGATCATAAATTCCTGTATTCTTAAACCGTTATTTGCATGTGCACCTCCATTTATTATATTCATAAGTGGATATGGTAATCTAAAATTTTTTCTTAATAAAAAAGTTTTATATAAAGGTATCTTTTTAACCTTTGCTGAAAGTTTTTTGACTGCCATTGAAACTGCTAGAATAGCGTTAGCGCCTAAATTTTTTTTTTGCTTTGTACCATCTAAATTAATCATTATAGCATCTATTCTTTCTTGATTATGAATGCTTTGACCTTTTAGTTTTTTTGAAATCTTAGAATTAACTAATTTGACTGCATTAAGTACACTTTTACCTAAATATTTATTGTTATTATTATCTCTTTTTTCAAATGCTTCGTAAGTTCCTGTTGATGCTCCTGATGGGCATATAGCTTTAGAACTATTATTTTTGGTAAAAACTTCTGCCTCAACAGTTGGGTTACCTCTACTATCAAAAACTTGGCGGGCTTTAACTTTTATAATTTTAC